>JBFGVE010000004.1:0-59343 GCA_041565275.1 Bacteroidia bacterium | reverse complement strand
TTGAAGCCCTCCCATACTGCCAATATTAACAACATGCCCTCCTGGTGACTTCTTCAGGTAGGACAACAAGTGCTTAGTGAGTGCAAAAGGCCCAAAAACATTTACATCAAATGTTGTTTTCCATTCCTTAACACTTGATCTTTCAAAAGAATTCGAAATTAATACACCTGCATTATTCACTAGAACATCGACCCCGTCAAAATTGATACTGGCCAAGGTCTTGTCAAGTTCTTCGAAATCGGGGTTTGTTAAATCAAATTCAAGGATATGGACCCTGTCTCCAAGGTTCATGTTTAGATAAGACTCCTTGAGTAGCCTTAGTGAATCATAATTCCTGGACAATGCAAGCACTCTATTGCGGCGGTCCTCCAGGAATTGTAATACAGTTTCAAATCCGATACCTCTGCTTGCTCCTGTAACTATGATATCCATACACCATTCTACAAAATAAAAATTGAAATGCAATTAATTTCTTTTGGTCTGAACTAGACCTGGGATCATTCATGCGTTATTTTGACGACCTGCTCATTCCAATTCAATTTTCCCTCGCAATCGGTCTTTACGAAGTAGAAGTCAAAAGAACCGTTTGGGGTTTCACCATATACATTCCCCACAAAAGCGAGGCCGCCGTCATTGGTCTCGATCACATCAAATGCTGTATTATCTCGAAAACGCTGGAAGGTCCGGCTCCACAGGACCGTACCTGAAGGACTGAATTTCCGGAGGGTGATCCAGTCCGAATTTGCATCTTCATATCCGACGGCCACGATACCCCCGTCAGTTGTCATGGTAACTGACCTGTATGCTGTCATTTTTAGTGATGACGTCAAATTCGCAGAGGTAAGTTGAGACTCGCCAGATGTCAAAGATCTGTTCGGTGCGTTGAGCAGTAGCGGTGTTTCTGGCCATTTGCATTGTACCAATACAAATCAGGGGCCTGGGCCCAGAGCGTTTGCAAGGTGGGGGAAGCCAGAACAAAGAGTAGCAACAATGTGCTTTTGTACACGAGTTTGATACGGTTTGTCAAACTTGGGCTGAGATTTGAATAAACCGGACAAACAGCGCTGTAAGTCTACTAAAATTTTAATTACCGCTATTGTCTTAGTCACCTCTAACCCCTGTCTTTTGGTGCGGCAAGTCAGGTGACCCATGGTCTTGCGCCTGTTCCCTGTGGTGGGCATCGTATCCTGAATGCAATTGGTGGTCGGATAGGCTGAACGTTCTGAATGGCTGTTTAAGTCCGTCCAAAGCAGGGGTACCCGGTTCCGGGCGGTCGGCAGTAGTACTTTCAGGCAGTCCGGGTACCGGAGGACCATTGGGGTCGCCAGGGGGTGCATCGTCAGAAGAAGGATGGCCAGGAGGTGGCTCGCCAAGAGGTGAATCGACTGGAAGTGGATCGGTAGCTGACAGATCGGCGGGAGGTGGCTCCACAGGAGATAACTCTTCAGGATCACTTTCCTTCCGGGAGGATGATCTTCGTCCCTGGCCTTCAAATCGCTTCTTGGCTTCTTCGTAATAGGGGACAACTTCTGCAAAGCCCCTGTTCACTGCGGATTCCATTGTCTTGTACACATCCAGGCAGTCGTTCATCAAGTGCTTGCCCGCTACCAACTGCGTTTGCCTCAGCTTCTCTTCAAAGCTTCTCAGGGTAGCAAGCAAAGCTTCAATTTGAAAAAAGATGGCATACTCGTTCTGGAACTCCGTCATGGAGATGTACCCGGGAAGTACCGCGACATTGTCTACCGCGTGTTTGACGGTCTGTACGAACTTCCTGTTGCTGGTCCCGATCCTTACCAGACGGCGTTGGTCGCGGGAGCTGAGGCCACGGGAGAAAGAGAAGGATTGATTGAGGAGGTCAATTGCTGTGGCAATGTCCTTCAACTCATTGTCGGAAAACTGGCGGTTGACCCGCCCTGGATTAGTGCTCATGGTTGTAGAGGTTAACGTGTTGAAAAAAGAGTGTTAACAGGGTTACTCTATCAAACTCGCAAATATTGTTGAGAGTATCGTTACATCATTCTCCGGATTCCAGAATAGAATTGGGTATGAAATTATACTAAGTTGCTGGTAGCTAATGGTTTGATTCCTTCAAAATCCAGAATCAAATATATTGAAACTGCCCGGTATTGGGTTGGAGATCTTCAACCATCGTCAAATAATCGATTCTCGGGCGATAACAGGTTATGTTCCGGTGGCCCCTTGGGTAGTACTGTGGACATTGCTGTTTTATACTAAGAACTCAACTAATTTATAGTACGGACACCAGGGGATTGTACTCCGAGTGCCAAACAGGTTATTTTCTGACGACAACGGAGATGAGCGCCAACCGTACTGAGCTGTGGTGGAACTACCGCAGAGCTATACTCTGGACACAACCAGGTTGTACTCCAACCATAATCGGGCTGTGGTGAAACTACCACAGAGCTATACTCTGGACACAACTGGGTTGTACTCCAACCATAATCGGGCTGTGGTGGAACTACCACAGAGCTATACTCTGGACACAACCAGGTTGTACTCCGACCATAACTGAGCTGTGGTGAAACTACCACAGAGCTATACTCCGACCTCCAACCAGGTTGTACTCCGACCACAACTGGGCTGTCCCTCAAACTCACTTAATTTATCCTCCGACCGTCTTCCGACTCCTTTGTCTCGCAGCAGCACTTTCCAGACGCAGGGAAGTGAAATATTATTTATTTAAATTTGCACCCCGTAACGAGAATTAGGCTCTATGAAAACAATTATCCTTTTATTCTTTTTGGCCAGCTTCCTATTTGCATGTGACGATACATCCAAAACCACTGCTGAAGCGACCGTTACAGAAGAGGTTCCCCCGGCAGAGGAAATCAACGAAACAGACGCAGAGGAAAAGTCAGAAACGTTTCCGGAACCCGATGCAGTTGGAAAATTTGGTGCTGAGATCACAGCCGAGGGTGCAATAGACGGGGACGAAGTTATTGCCCAACTCACCGACATGGACAGTGTAAGGACCAAAGTACGTGGAACTATTTCTTCCTGTTGTCAGGCCAAAGGCTGCTGGATAACCATGCCTCTAAATGATGAAGCTGAAATGATGATCAAGTTCAAAGATTATGCATTCTTTGCTCCTAAGAACTCCAGTGGAAAGTCTGCTGTTGTCGAAGGATGGGCTTACCGCGAGATTGTTTCTTTAGAAGAACTCAGGCATCTTGCTGCTGACAACGAAGCGACCGAAGAAGAGATCAGTGCCATCACAGAGCCAGAAGAGCGTATAACCTTTATAGCAGACGGGCTGATCGTTGAAGGCGAAGCCGGATCTGCTGAATAATCATCTGATCAACCATCATTCAAGAATTATTATGTACGAAGTAAAAACTGAAGAATTCCTTGACCTTCTGAAAATCAAAGATCAAAATCCTTGTTGGGATACAGGTTTAGCTTCTGGTCATGGGGCCGGAGATTATCATACGGTCATATCACCGGCTGATGGCCGGGTGCTGGGTTCAGTACAAATGGCAGGTGATGCCGAGTACGACCACGTGGTGGCCAAGGCGAAAGCAGCGTTTCCAGATTGGCGAATGATACCAGCTCCCAAACGTGGGGAAATCGTTCGCCAGATCGGCGATGAGTTGCGTAAGTTCAAGGAGCCTCTAGGCAAACTTGTTTCCATGGAGATGGGTAAGATCTACCAGGAAGGCCTGGGAGAAGTTCAGGAGATGATCGATATCTGTGATTTTGCAGTCGGGCTCTCTCGCCAGCTCTATGGCTTAACCATGCATTCTGAGCGCCCCAAGCACCGCATGTATGAGCAGTGGCATCCATTGGGTGTTGTTGGCATCATTTCCGCCTTTAACTTCCCTGTGGCTGTCTGGGCCTGGAACGCTATGATTGCAGCCGTATGTGGCAATGTCTCTGTCTGGAAGCCATCTGAAAAAACACCACTGACAGGAATTGCCTGTGCCAATATCATTCATAGCGTCCTTTTGCGCAACGACATCCCTGAAGGGGTTTTCAATGTGCTGGTGGGAGACCGGACAATTGGCCAGCGTATGGCAGCCGACCATGATGTTGATCTCGTATCTGCTACCGGTTCCACCCGTATGGGAAAAGCAGTTGCAGAAACCGTAGCCAAACGCCTTGGGAAATACCTCCTCGAACTGGGTGGCAACAACGCTATCATCTTAACCCCAAATGCTAACCTTGAACTTGCACTTCCAGGTATTATTTTCGGAGCGGTCGGTACTTGTGGTCAGCGCTGCACTTCCACCCGCCGGCTCCTCGTCCACGACTCCATCTACGACAAGGTAAAAGATACACTTATCAAGGCTTATGCTTCTTTGAGCAACCGCGTGGGACACCCACTCGACCCAAATACCTTGATCAGTCCTATGATTGACAAAGACGCTGTTACCAATATGCAGCGTCGTTTGGAAATTGTCCAAGAAGAAGGTGGTAAAGTCCTCTTCGGAGGTGAAGTACTGAGTGGTGAAGGTTATGAAAATGGCCAATACGTAGTTCCTGCCTTGGTAGAAGCAATGAATCATTATTCATCCGTCCAAGAAGAGACATTTGCACCGATCCTTTACATTATACGGTACATAGACATTCAGGACGCCATCGAAAAGCAGAACGATGTACCTCAAGGCTTAAGTTCATCCATCTTCTCCGAAAATATCAAGGAGATTGAGAAGTTCCTCAGTCATGAGGGTTCTGATTGTGGGATCGCCAATGTCAATATCGGCACCAGTGGTGCTGAGATCGGTGGCGCATTTGGTGGTGAAAAGGAAACTGGTGGTGGACGTGAGTCCGGGTCAGATTCCTGGAAAGCATACATGCGCCGTCAAACCAATACCCTAAACTGGTCCGATGAACTTCCGTTGGCCCAGGGAATTGAATTTAATTTCTGAAACAACCCTACCCTAACAAGCTGTCTTCCTCCGGGTAGACAGCTTGTTAATTCTGCATTCTTTGAAACCAAAATAGGAATTTGGAGTTTTGAAAGCATGCAGGAATCTATACCCACCAGCATTGGGACATTGGGGGCGCTGAAAGCCTCTGGTTACAAATCGATCTCCATAAAAGAAGAACTCAGAAAAAATCTGATTCGAAAACTTCGGGCCGGAGAAGATGTATTTCCCGGTATTTACGGTTACGAAGACACGGTCATACCTGACCTTGAGCGTGCGATACTTTCCCGCCACAACGTTTTGCTTTTGGGTCTTCGGGGGCAAGCCAAAACCAGAATCGCCCGAATGATGGTCCACCTATTGGATGAATACATTCCAGCCATCGCAGGAACAGACCTTAACGATGACCCCTTCAATCCATTGAGCCGTCAAGCAAAAGACATCATAGCAGAAAACGGGGACGATACCTTGATCGTATGGATCCACAGGAAGGATCGCTATGCAGAAAAACTGGCAACACCCGATGTTTCGGTCGCGGACTTGATCGGAGATGTAGACCCGATCAAAGCTGCAAACCTGCGCCTTGCCTATTCCAATGAGCGTGTGATCCACTTTGGATTGATCCCAAGAGCCAACCGATCTATTTTCGTGATCAACGAGTTGCCAGACCTTCAGCCACGTATACAGGTTGCATTGTTCAACATCCTCCAGGAAGGGGACATCCAAATCCGGGGGTTTAAACTGAGGCTTCAACTCGATATTCAGTTTGTATTTACCGCTAATCCTGAAGACTATACCAACCGAGGTTCCATCGTCACTCCCTTGAAAGACAGGATCGAAAGCCAAATCCTGACACACTATCCCAAGTCGATTGAGATCTCCCGACAAATTACAGAACAAGAAGCCAATATTAGCTCTGAAGCCCAAAAAAGAGTATTTATCCCGGAAGTGATGCGTGATCTGGTAGAGCAGGTCTCAGTTGAAGCCAGAAAAAGCGAGTATGTTGACCAGAAATCGGGAGTGTCTGCACGCTTGACCATCACGGCCCTTGAAAACCTGGTCAGCGCCGCGGAATTGCGTGCCCTGATCAACAATGAAGAAAGCGTCTATGCAAGGATAGGAGACCTGTGGGGAATTATTCCCTCCCTGACCGGCAAGATCGAGTTGGTGTACGAAGGTGAGCAGGAAGGCCCGGCCATCGTAGCACAGAACTTGTTGGGAAAAGCTATCCGAAGCCGCTTCGCTGAATTTTTTCCTGATCCTGAACAGGCCAAGCGCAAAGGTAAAGACAGTCCCTATACCCATGTTGCCAAGTGGTTTGGCAGTGGGAACACAGCAGATCTAATGTCAGACCTGAGCAACAAGCAATACGCAGATGTCCTCAATGGCATTCCCGGCCTCAAAGACCTCGTAAAGAGGTACTTCCCCAGAACCAATGACGAAGAACAGCTCTTCCTGATGGAGTTCGTACTGCATGGAATGGCAGAATTCTCCTTGATCGGCAAGAACCGATTGGAAAGAGGGCTTCAGTTCCAGGACCTGATGAGCGGCCTGTTCTCAAAAGGAGGATTTGACAACGATGAAGAATTGGATGAAGAACCCTGGGACAAATAAAAAGTTCAGTCTTCCTCAGATATTTCATCCTCACCGGGAAGCTCTCCCCTCGTTCCCACATAACTGATATTTCCATCTTGGACATAAAAAATCCAATACTTGCGATAGATGCATCCCGAAGGGCAATCACCTGCACCCTTACTAAACTTCAAAGCCATGTGGTTTTTTCCTTCTGAGCCCCACTCAATATTGTTTCCATCCCCGGCTACGATGTCAGGTTCAGCGACCTTTATGCCATCAATACCTTGTAGAATATAAGCCAGATCTTTGGTGTTAACATAATTGGGAGAAGAAATAATTCCAGTAGTACCCAATCCTGATTCCCGAAATCCACTTAACCGCAGACCATTTTGGCTCATTACCTGATTGAGATACAGGTTGCTGGTCATTCGCTGACCTTTGATCCAGTTCCTTGAAAAGTCAGCATCCTTTTCCAGCACTACCATCACATTGTGTAGTGGTGGATTGGGAAAAGTATGGATATCCCGGATCGAGGGGATTTCAGGATCCTTTTCAGACATCAGGTAGACCTTGGTCAAAAGGTCATAAAAGAAACCAACCCGGTCTTGAGGCAGACCCATGTCGGGTTGGCTATTGCGGGATGTGGTGTTGTATTCACGGGCGGCAAGGCGATGTGCATCCTCTTTGTATTTGGCTGCCAAGTCAGCCGGAATTTGAAGACCAGACTGAGGTCCATTTGTATTCTTGACCTTGCCTTCTCCGTTTCGGTTCTTACAAGAACCCATTCCAAGTAGTGAACAAGTCATGATCAGGATCAGAGAGTAAGTGGGAATTCTAAGCTTCATTGGCACAAATTACAGTTCCCTTCAGAATGAAAAAAGTTAAATATGATGGAATTTCCCTAATTTGACGGATGGTGTACTCATTCTTCTTTTCAAAAGTGAGATCTTGTTCCATTACCGCACTGCTCTTGGTGTTTTTTATCGTTCATTTCTCCAAAGAATCATTGGCTCAAGGATTTAAAGGAGGCGTGGCAGTTGGCTTTACCTCTAGCCAAATCGATGGAGATATGTGGGGAGGATATAATTTCTGGGGCTATCAACTGGGAGGGTTTGTCTACTACAACTTCAGCGACCGCTTGGCCCTTCAGATGGAGATTGGCAATTCTCTGCGGGGTAGCCGGGAGGCTGGAGTTGGCCGGATAGCACTTCGTTACATTGATCTCCCAGTCCTGTTAATCTACCGGAAAAAAATCTCAACAGGCCAAATAAACGGAGAATTCGGCCTTTCTGGAAATGTATTGCTGTCCGCAAAAAGCGGCCTAGTGCCGTTTACCGTTGACAATACTGAAGCCTTCAGAAGATTTTCTTCTGAGGTTCATGTAGGTGCTACTTATTACTTCATCGAGCGAGCTGGTATTTTTGCCCGCTGGTCCGTGGGCCTCTCCAACCTACAAAGCAATCCCCGGTTAAGGCCCTGGTTAACTATTCACAATTTTACGGTCGGCATGCGGCTAAGGTTGAAATAAGCCTGAACTTACCTCTATATTGATCATTCACAGCATAAATTTAATCACGCAAGTCGATCATGTTTGCAATGAAATGGTAGCCTGCTCCCCTACATTTCGGGAACTCACCTCTACTATCCTGGATATGACGGCAGGGAGTGTATTTGTTGCCCACAACGTCGGGTTTGATTACAAATTTTTAAAAGAGTCGTTTAAACGTCTAGGCATTGAATTTAAACGGCCTAAGCTTTGTACCGTAAAATATACACGGCTTTACATAGGTTCCCATCGTAAAGGCAAAGAAAACATGGGTGAATTTTCCACCCCGGCAGATGCAATCGCTGCCTTGAAAAACAAGATCAGTCAATATGGACTCTGCCCAGTTTTATCCGGAATTGACAACGAGACATGTGAAGGGAAAAACTGCGCTGGAGCCTGCCAGGGGAAAGAAAGCTCAGACTCTTTCCTGAATCCTTTCCAGGAATTACAGGATGGAGCACGCATTATCAGGCAGTTTCTGCCTAAGATGAAAAGTGCACACATTGTCCCTTACTGAGTTGTAGTTTCGGTTGCCCTTTCTGGTTGGGGCCTGAACTGCTGATTCGGTTGCCCTTTCTGGTTCAGCAGGAGCTTCGTGGATCGCTATTTCTTATTGCGATGGGCCTTGAAGAGGAAGTGAAAACTCAAACCAGCCAACAGGGTAAAGAAAGCAGCAGCAATGGTAGGAAGGTTGTAATTAATGGTTCCTAAGAACCCAGCCATGACTGAGGGAACTGCAATGGCCACAGAATTGATCGATTGATTGATCCCCATAACGCGCCCCTGTTGCTCCGGGGTGGCTTCATCAGAGACAAGTGCTGCCAGGTTTGGGTAACCAAGGCCATGAAAAATGGCAATTAGAGGAATGATGGCAAATGCCATCCAGGCTTCGGTAGTAAACACATTGGTCGCAATCGCAATCGCCAACCCAAAGAGGGTCACTCCTGGAATTTGATCTGATCGAAATCGCTTGGAGACAGGTCGCATTAGCCCCCCTTGCACCAAAGCAATGCAAATTCCGATGAATCCGAAGAAATACCCGATTTCACTTTCTCCAAAAGACCAACGCTTGATCAGCAATACCTGAAAAAATTGAGTAAAGAATGCAAACCCGAGACCAGCAAGAAAAGTTGTGATAAAGAGGTTGCGGAGGTTAGGTAAAGAAAAGGCCAGTACCATGTTCTTAAAGCCTGCTAGAAAATCTACTTTCTGATGGAACAGTTCATGGAGGGTTTCCTTGAACATCACCCGGACCGCCAGCAAATTGAAGAAACACAAACCAGAAGCTACCCAGAAAGGAAGCGAAGGATTGAACCAAGATACCAGGGTGCTGTCTGCCAAAACCCCTCCAACGAAGGGCCCTACAACAAAACCAATCCCAAACATCATCCCAATCAATCCGAAATTCCGGGCCTTATTCCGGGAGGTACTGATATCTGCCACCGCCGAATAGACAATGGAAATATTTCCTCCTGTAAATCCGTCTAATATTCTCGAAAAAAAAAGAATGGGAAGGCTATCATAGATGACGCCAATGGCGAATAACCCGTACCCCACTGCACTCCCAAGTAAGGCAAACTCAAGGATAGGTTTTCGCCCGTATCGGTCAGATAATGTACCGAGAGTTGGGGCACCAAAGAACTGGGCAATCGGGTAAGATGCAATCAGAAGACCATAGAGGATCTCCCGCGTATCCTCACTGATCCCGGCTTCAAACATTCCTGTAGTGTTGGACACCATCAAAGGCGCTAAAACAGGAATCACGATACCTATCCCAAGAAGATCTATGAAAGTTGCCAATAGCACCGGAAAGAGGCTTTGACTTTTAGAGGATATGTTCTTCTCTGTCATTTAAGCTGCGCAAGTTAGTAGATATATCAGAGATTATATTAATTGTCAGTGCGGGCCCAAAAAAAGAGTGGACCTCCTGTAAGGTCCACTCTTGGATAACTTCGATACAAGTACTTTCCTTTAATGGATGACTTGGATCTTCTCGCTGACTTGGTATTCTCCTTGCTGAAGATTGATCATATAGAGGCCAGTGGGAACATTTGACAGATCCATCTGGAGTTTGGCGTTGCCAGACTGAATACCGAAGTGGCGTCGTGCGATCTGACGGCCATTGAGGTCGGTAACTGTAACAACACTTTTGCCAGCTTTCAGGCCCTTCATCTCTACATTTAGCAGATCGGTTGTTGGGTTCGGAAAAAGCTTGATCTCGGCACCTGAAACCAAATCCTTGATATTAGTAACAACTGAGAGTGGTATCATTGGGCCTGCGGAAGTTGTTGCAACCCAAAGACCGAAGGAAGGACCGTCACTGTTCACGCTTGGATCAAGGAACCCGGAAGCAACCATCGTAATAGCACTGTCAGCCAAGTTCAAGGTGTTCAACGGAGCTTCATATGAAACCACCGTTGTGCTGTCGGAGGAAACATTGATGTTGAGGGTGTAATCCAGGGAAGCAAGATCGAGGTAGCCGGAAAATTCGGAGTATGAAATGTCATCAACGATAACACCTGCTGGCACACTGGTCTCTTCTACATCTACTGTAGGTGCATCGGTTGACCCGTGGTAAACGAGAACACTGACGTTCCCAACTGTGGCTGATTGCTCAAGAGCACCCATATATGCATTCAGGTCAAAAGCAGGAGAAGGGGAATACCCGGTAGGACTCACAATACCTTCAGCTACAAGAATACACTTGTCACCTTCAGCCAAAGTATAGGTATTGCGCCAAACCGGATTGGTAGTATCGGTTGAAGAAGAAGCTGAAATGGTGATATCAAATGGAGTAACTACTGGAGCATCAACGAATCCGGAACCGTCACGGAAGTTGAAATCATCGAGAAGAAGTACGTCATTTAACCACACGTCAACGGTAGAGGCAGCAGTGTCAGCACAATTGTGAATGACTTGTAAGCGAGCAGTAGAAATCGTTTCAGCCGGTAACTGCGTCATGGGTCCACCACTGGGAATTGCTACCCAAAGACCAAAAGGTTCACCATTGCTATTATTCATTGGATCCAAAAAGCCAGAAGCGACAACTACAATTGCGGAATCTTGCAAACTCAAGGAAGAAAGGGGAGCACCAAACTGAGCAACAGCGGTATTGCCATCGCCAGTGCGGATCTGCAACGAGTAGTCGGCTGTGGGAAGATTAAGATAACCTAAAAAGTCTTGATAAGAGACATCGTCCACGATGGTACCTGCACCAACGCCAACTTCCACTACATCTACCGTAGGAGCATCAGTAGAACCGTGGGCTACCAGTACGTCGGTGAACCCAGCGGAATCTGCAGCTTCCTTACCAAAAGTGAAAAGATCCAAGCTAAGTGGGGGAGCGGGTGAGTAACCTGAAGCACTAAAGATGCCGTTGGCGACGATCACATAGGTATCATTAGCGTTTAAGCCAAGAAAGGTGAAGTTCGCAATAGTGTCATCCACAGTTGTACTGTTACTTGGAGCAACACCGATTTGAAACGGAACCGAGGCGGGAGCATCAATGAAGGGGGAGGCGGTGTGGAATGAGAAGTCGTCAAGCAACTTCTGTGAACCAACTATTGGAACCGTAAGCCATACATCAACGGTAGATACCGCTGTGTCAGCCGAGTTGTGAATAACTTGCACTCTTGCGGACTGAGCGAACACGCTTCCCGTGAAGAGAAGCAATAGAGCTGAAAGTGTAAGAAGTCTTTTCATATTAGTTGTAATTTGATTTTTTTAAAAGTACGCATTTTAACACGGAAATAACCTTACGGTCCAATCTTTTGTTTTAAACCTAATTTTAAAATCATTTATATGTTTGAACGGACGTAATTGTACTGTACAGTTGTATTTCTAATAATAATCATATACATTAATATCACTACTTATATATTGATATCAACACTTATAACCTCAATTTGCGATGAATAAATGGCTTCTTACCCTGCTATGTAGTTTTTCCATCCCCTTGCAGTTAGTAGCCCAGAAACCCAGCTACAAGGAAATGATGTCCGATACTCGCTACAATGTCTATGAAGTAATCGAAGCTGCTGAAGCCTATTTCACTACCCATGACAAGGGGCAGGGGTCCGGTTTCAAAGGATATATGCGTTGGCGGAATGCCATAGAACCCATGTTTTACCCCAGCGGTGACCGAAGCAATTTCGATCCGGCACAGCTCTACAATGAAATGAGCCGGGTTCGATTAGAGCAAATCGGTCAACGGACAAGCGCAGCACCAGGTGAGCATTGGCGGGAAATGGGTCCCAGTTACGCCAACAACCTTCTTTCTCCAAGTTATGCCTCGGGGGTAGGTCGCATCGAAACCGTATGGGCCGGATTCGCGACAAATGATACCATATTCCTGGGGGCTCGCAACGGAGGGTTTTGGAAAACGGTAGATGGGGGGTCCTCTTGGCGTTCAACGACCCAGGACTTGCCTGCGGTGGGCGTGGTTGACCTTGAGGTCAATCCGAATTCACACAATGAGGTTTGGATCGTAACACGTCATGCAACCGGATACAGCCTGGGACTGATGTATTCTTCCGACTTTGGAGAAACATGGAATACGACCTCTCTCAGTTTTGGAAACAATACCGAGCGGCTCTATGACATGACGATCGTTGAGAACAATCCCGATACTATGTATTTGAGTGGTGAAGATGGGTTCTACCGGTCCGTGGACGGGGGGGCCAACTGGAGTCTGATCTTAAGCGGAAGGGTCCGTAGCTATGCCCTAGACCCCTCGAACTCACAACATATCTACCTGGTCAAAAACAGCGACCGTAACCAGATCATTACTTCTTTTAACGGGGGCTTGACTTGGCCGGATTCCACCACGATCAGCGGCAATAACAATTCTGCACCACGCCTTTGCACCACGCCCGACTTGTCTTCAGCTGTTTATTTTGCGTCAAGTTCAGGTATATGGAAATCTACCGACTATGCGCAGAATTTCACCAATCAAGGTAATGCTCCTGCTGGCCTGATGACCTTTGGTGTCTCAGATGCCGACCACAACCTTTGTATTTTCGGTAGCCTGGACCAATTTATTTCTACCGATGGTGGACAGAATTGGACTTTATTTGGCCCCTGGGTCAATGCTTCCGCTCCCAATTATCTACATGCTGACGGACGGGTTGTCCGTAGCTGGAATGGGACCATCTACCTGGGAACAGACGGCTATCTCGGTCAAAGCACCGACAATGGCAATACATGGACCCAAGTCAACAACTCCGGGACAGGCGTGCGTGAATTTTACCGGATCGGAACTTCTGAGATGCGAACAGACATCGTGGTTGGTGGTTCTCAGGACAATGGAACCAGTATACTATATGATTCTACCTGGTACGAATGGTTTGGAGGAGACGGTATGGACTGCCATGTCAACTGGGCCATCCCGGAGATCTGGTATGGTAACTGGCAATTTGGGGGAATGCGGCGTACCAATGACTTCGGATCCTCTATTCAAGGCATCAAGCCCAATACCGGAAATGGTGACTGGGTGACACCGACTGTACTGGACCGTCTCAATGAAAGCACTCTGTTTGCCGGATTTGATACTCTTTTCAAGTCCACCGATCACGGTGACAGTTGGACTGCCCTCGAAGATTTCTCTTTTCTGGGAAACCTAAAGCATCTGGCAATCGCCCCCAGCGATTCAAATTACCTCTATGCAGCTCGCGATAGCCGTATCTTTGCTTCTTACGATAATGGTCTGAACTGGACAGAGGTTTCGGCGGGACTACCCAGCCAAAGCATCACCCGGATCGCTGTGCATCCCCGGGATCCTCTACGGGTTGTTACCACGCATTCTGGATTCAATTCCTCCAACAAGGTCTACGAGTCAATGGACGGTGGCGGTACCTGGACCAATATCAGCAATGGACTGCCAAACTTACCGGTGCAGGTTGCGGTTTGGCAAGACAGTTGGCTGGACCGGCTATTCATCGGGCAGGATGGTGGGGTCTGGTTCCGGGATAGCCTGAACCTGAATTGGGTCCAGTACTCGGACAGCCTGCCTGTCCAACCGATCCGCGATTTGGAAATTTTACATGGTGCCAACACCATTCGGGCAGGCATTTTCGGGAGAGGCGTATTTGAAGCTCCCCTGCCGGATGCCGCCAGTGCTCCGAGGATTGTTCGCATTGACATTGACCCCGCAGTTAACACTTCAAAACGGCCTTCTAATATGGACAGCGTTCATGTTAAAGCGGTAGTTCGCAGCCCCGACCCTTTGAACAACGTCAATCTATATTGGGGCCTGGACGGGGTGAATTTCCCCAACATGCTTCCCATGGGTTTACTCGGCAACGATACTTTCAAGACATCCACTGCAATCCCACCCCAAACCATAGGCCAGCAGGTCTATTTCAGGGTGAGGGCTGAGGATATTGATGCCGATACCGCCAGGACTGACAAGATCGTTTACAGGGTCAAAGAGGCGATCTTATGTAATGCCTCAGGCAGCAATGGCACGGGCGCAGATTACATCGTCAATGTGGCTCTCAATACCATCAGTCAGAATTCAGGCCAGAACTACTACACGGACTATTTCCCTTCTGTCCAGACCAAGCTGAATCGGGGCTCCAGTTATCCTTTGGAAGTCACCCTGAACTTCTTCTTCATTTGTGATTCGGTATTTGCCTGGATCGACTGGAACAATAATTTTATCTTTGAAACCAATGAGCAAATAATCATGTCTGGCCCTAATGCCTTTAAAACGACAACTGGCACGGTCGCTGTTCCTGCCAATGCTGTGCTGGACACGGTTGTGATGCGTGTCCGTAATATTTACGAATGTCCGTCACCAGTAGCAAGCCCCTGCGAAAATGCATTCGGAGAGGTCGAAGACTTTGGGATCATTGTTGAGGAAGAATTGGTCAACCTTGGTGATCCTTCAGAAGCGGTAGTGGTAGTGTATCCGAATCCGGCCACAGGCCGGGTCAATCTGGAGTTCCCCGCAGCCCACAGTGAGGTCCGGATTTATGATGCAATCGGAAAAATGATCGGGGTATTTGGAGAGGAGGGCGGGTCGGAGACTCTGGAAATTGATCTGGGTGATATCGTTCCAGGTATTTACTTCCTAAAGGCTCAGGTTGATGGAACACAGTGGAATGGAAAAGTTATAGTTGAAGATTAAAAGGCATTTCAGCTACCAGTTGGTAAACAGTTATTTATGAAACATGTAACTGGATGAATCCTTCTTCTTTTTCACTATACTTGTAGTATGAGTATTCGCAAAGAAGATGCGCTGGCATACCACCACCGTAGCCCTAAAGGCAAAATCGAAGTCAACCCTACCAAACCCGTCTCCACTGAGCGCGACCTTTCCCTCGCCTATTCTCCTGGAGTTGCTTTCCCTTGTTTGGAGATCGCCAATAATGTCGACCTCGTCTATGAATATACTGCCCGTGACAACCTCGTTGCGGTATTGACCAACGGTACTGCCGTTCTGGGTTTGGGCAATATCGGCCCCGAGGCCGCTAAGCCAGTAATGGAAGGAAAAGGCGTCCTTTTCAAGAAATTTGCAGGTATTGATGTCTTCGACATTGAAATCAATGCAACTACGGTCGACGAGTTTGTCACTGTCGCCAAAGCTCTGGAGCCTACCTTTGGCGCCATCAATATTGAAGACGTTAAAGCACCGGAAAGCTTTGAGATTGAACGTCGGATGTCCGAGGAATTGAACATCCCTGTGATGCATGATGACCAGCATGGTACTGCCATTATTTCTGCTGCTGCATTGCTGAACGGATTAATCCTGGCAGAAAAAAAAATTGAAGACATCGTAGTAATAATCGTTGGAGCCGGTGCTGCAGCAATTGCCTGTGGCAACCTTTATGTGGAAATGGGAGTCAAGGTTGAGAATATTCTCATGTTTGATAGCACGGGTCTCATCTACAGGGGCCGGGAACGAATCAACAAATACAAAGAGCGCTTTGCCAACCTTATGGCTGCCAAAACCCTAGAAGAGGCTTTCGAAGGAGCAGACGTAATGCTTGGGCTGGCTCAGGGGGGTGTTGTCAGCAAAAAAATGGTAGCAGCTATGGCTCCCAGGCCCATTATTTTGGCTCTGGCTAATCCAGACCCCGAAATTCATCCGGATGATGTCCGCTCCGTCAGGGACGATGCCATCATTGCTACCGGCCGTTCCGACTTCCCCAATCAAGTCAACAATGCCCTCGGATTCCCTTACATCTTTCGGGGTGCTCTTGACGTACGTGCAACTTCCATCAATGAAGCCATGAAAATAGCTTCAGCTCAGGCCATCGCAGAGTTAGCGCACGAGCCGGTCCCCGAGTCAGTGCTGATGGCTTACAATAAAACGATGATGACCTTTGGGTACGATTACCTTGTACCTAAGCCACTGGACCCTCGTTTGATCACCCGGATTTCCATGGCCGTCGCAAAAGCGGCAATGGACAGTGGCGTTGCCCGTAAGCCAATTGCCGACTTCGAAGCCTATAAAGAGGAGCTTAACCACCGGGTAGGATTGAGCGGAGGTTTGACCAGAAAGATCATTCACCAGGCCCAAGAAGATCCCAAAGTGGTCATATTCGGAGATGCAGATAACTTTAAAGTGCTGAAAGCGGCCCAGATTATCCAAGAAGAAGGGATCGCCATTCCTATTTTACTGGGCAACAAACGGCGTATTGCTGAACTGATTGCAGCCCACAATCTGGATCTTGGAGACGCCCAAGTCATCGACTCCCGGGAAGAAGATGAGAAACGGTCAGAGTTTGCTCAACTGTTTTATGAAAAAAGGAAGCGCAAAGGAATTACTCTTGCAGACGCGGAAAAATTAATGCGTGACCGAAATTACTATGGCTCCATGATGGTTCAGACGGGTGGGGGAGATGCTTTTGTAGCTGGCTTGACCAAGTCCTATCCAACTGCAATCCGTCCTGCTCTTCAGGCTATTGGTCGACAAAAAGACACCCATCTGGTCGCAGGAATGCACATTGTTAAATCTAAAAAGGGAACCTTTTTTTTTGCTGATACAACCGTCAACAAGACACCTACCGCAAAAGATCTGATAGCGATCTCAAAATTGGTTTACGACTCTGTTTCTTCCTTCAAGATCAAGCCCAGAATCGCCCTGCTGTCATACTCTAATTTTGGCTCTAATATTGATAAAGAAACAGAGGCAGTTAGGGATGCCACTCGCATACTACAGAAAACTTATCCTGATATGATCGTTGACGGAGATATTCAAGCCAATGTGGCAATTCGACTAGATATTTTGAAAGAGAATTATCCCTTTAGTCTTCTTGCCAAAAACGGTGGCGCCAATACTTTTATTTTTCCGACCTTGATGGCGAGTAATATCGCTTACAAATTGATGGATGAAATGGGGGATGCAGAGGTGATCGGACCCATTCTTCTAGGGATGAAATACCCGGTTCATATTCTCCAGATCGGTAGTACAGTGCGTAACATAGTCAACATCGCTGCGATTGCAGTGGTAGATGCCCAAACAAAAGGAGTAGATAAATGATCGCGTTTGTCTTTGGCCGCCTAACGTATAAAGACCCTTCTTTTGTAATAATAGAAACAAATGGGATCGGGTATCAGATAAAGATATCCCTGCAAACTTATACACAAATTAAAGAAGAGAAGGTCAAGCTCTACACACACCTGATGATCAAAGACGATGCCCATGAGTTATATGGTTTCTTTGAACGATCGGAAAAGCGTCTTTTTAAGCAACTCATTTCCATTTCCGGAGTAGGAGGCAATACTGCACTGACCATCCTGTCTAGTATTACCTCTAAAGAATTGTACCAAGTATTGGAGTCGGAAGACCTAAATGCCCTAAAGCGAATAAAGGGAATTGGCGCTAAGACAGCGGGAAGAATCATTTTGGAACTGAAAGGGAAATTAGTAACGGAGGATTCTGTGGATGGAAGCGGAGGAGCTTTTTCCAGTGTGCGGGCAGAAGCCATTTCTGCCTTGACCAGTTTAGGCTTGCCAAAAACTGCAATGGAAAAAAGAGTAGATGCCATTTTAAAGAACTCCACCAGTGAAGTCAGCCTAGAACAGCTTATAAAAGAAGCACTTAAGCAGAATTAACAGATCTTTTCTCCACAGTTCTAAGTAGACTAGAACATCGGGAAAAATAAATAGTTACTGCAAAAAAGTATTATAAGTAGATCGGCCTTTCATACTTCACATGATACATTTTTTGAGATTTTATCCTGGTTTTATTTATAAGAATTCGCAAATAGTAAAAGGGCGGTATAACATATAAATTTGTATATTAAATCTGTTGTTGGAAGTAAAGGATGATATATTTTTTGTACCCCGATTATTACTATGAAGTCCAAGACCAAAAATACCCCCCAACCCGACTCAGTTAAATCAGCTCAAAGCGAGAGTCGGCTAAAAAGTCTGTGCGAAGAGCGTATTCCGCTACAATTCAGCCGCTGTCTTGAAGGTCATCCAGAATTGGATTACCTGATTGCACTCTGCACAGATTTTGTTCTGGAAGCCCAAAAAGAGATGAACATCGACCTCAATAGAGTCGAAGCCGCTCTGCAATTGATACTTCAGAGTTATCGCCTGGAGGCACACATGTATGCCAAAGAGTCAGGAACCCTCAATTTTCAGCTTGGTGCAGAACACAGAAAATTCGATGTATACACCAGTAGGCGTCGTAGCTACAAGGTTTGGGAAATGGGATTTTACTTTGGTTTGATATGTCGCTCAAGAATGTTCATGTCTGATTTCCGGATGCTGCCTTATACCCGGCAATTTTTACAAAACAATATTTTCGATGAGTTCAGGGTCATTTACTACCATTTCCTCCGCCAATTGGAGACCCCTCAAATGGAAATTTTTCTGAATCGTTCGGCTCAGGTTTTAACTAAAATACCAATGAACTATGCTACTCACTACCACTCTTACTTCCCCTTGTGGAAGCCAGTGATGGAAGGAGACGAAAGCAAGTTCAATCTCAGGTTGAAAGAAATTATTTCATTCAGAAAAGAGTTTGGACAGCATTCTTCTATTGAAACCTTGGTTCCCATGATAGCAATTCTGAGCTATGCCCATGATATGGGCATGCACTTTGAAATACCAGAAGGTTTATCTGAGGACTTGATCACAGGCCATTTCATAGTTGACATCAACGATAAGTTAGAAACCTCCTTCAGTGCTGAACACTAAGGTCTTTTGCTATCAACCAATCTTTCTTCCTTAGACTCGTTTATTGTGCCCTCCAATGCTTTTTACCCTTTCCTCGAAGGTTAAAAATTCTATATTTGCAAAACGCAGTGAAAGTATCGATTTACGATTGGGAAACTACTTAGTATAATGTTCCGGCCTATGATCTAAAACTATACCCTCTCATACATAATTTTTGGATGAGTATTATTCTTTGTTCCAAAGAGACGATATAGTTTGATCCAAATCAATAGAATAACCGTCTTTGCTTTGCTTCTTTTCCTCTGTATGGCGGGGGTAGAGAAGAACGATGTGCAGGGTGCTAACTTCCTGGCCTATTCGGATAACAGCAGTTTTTATACAGGGAATTATGATGATTGTCTCTTGATCGTCATGCCCACTGATACGCCTCCTCCCGACCCTTCCTTGGGCAATGGAGACCCTACTATGGACCCCATTGATGACAATCCATTCAACGTTCCTCCGCCCAACAATATTGAAATAGACTTTGAAATGACGCCGGAGGGTGATGGGTTCTACATCCACGAGCGTGTGGGAGGCATTGACATTTCTCTTCCTAGTTTTATTAGCAATGAAGATTATATCACCTTTAGGCGGAAAAACTTAATTCACGATCACTGGAGGGCGCGTGCAGCGGGAAGTACAGAGGAAATTTCCAACAATGCATTGGCACCCAAATTTGCCATTAATTCGGAAGCCTTCAAGGATCTTTTTGGTGGAGGATCAGTCGAAATTCGCCCCAACGGTACCGCTCTTCTTGATCTTGGTGCTGAGTTCAACCGCAATGGTAACACTTCTCTACCTATTCGTCAACAGCGTACTGCCAACTTTAGATTCGACCAAAACATCCAACTCAATGTCGTGGGTAAGATCGGAGAAAAGCTGCGCCTCAATGCCAATTGGGACACCCAGGCGACATTTGACTTTGAAAATCAGCTCAAACTGGAATTTGCTGGCACAGAAGATGAAATTATCCAAAAAATTGAAGCTGGAAATGTGAGCCTCCCACTGAACAGTTCCTTGATCCAAGGTGGACAAAACCTTTTCGGTGTGAAGGTTGCTCTAAAGTTTGGGCCCCTTTTGGTGACGGCTATTGCTTCCCAACAGAAAGGAAGGACACAGAGTATCAAAGCTCCCGGTGGTGCTCAAGAAACTGAATTCAGCAAAAAAGCCATTGACTACGATGAGAATCGTCACTTCTTCATAAGTCACTGGTTCCGTTCACAGTATGAACGTGCTCTTAAAACCCGCCCCACCATCAACACTCCTATTACCATTACACGAATAGAAGCATGGATTACTAACAATAATTCTTCATCAACCGTAGACAATCGAAATGCAGTAGGCTTTGTAGACCTTGGAGAAACAGAACAGATCCCCAACCCTGGATACCCGAATGAACGAGGCGTACTCTTCAGGGATACACTGACCAGCTACAACTCCTATCCGGACAACAACGCCAATATACTTAAGAGTATTTTGGAAAGTGATCCGGTATATTCAGATAAGTCTACAGTTGAACAAGCACTGATTGGAAAAATTGGCTTGGAAAATGGTGTCGACTTCGTGAAGGTAGAAAATATGCGGAAACTGAATCCCAATGAATTCCGAATTCATCCTCAATTGGGCTATCTATCTTTAAATTCTCCCCTGCAGGCCAATCAGGTATTATTTGTTTCATATGAATACATGCTCGGAGGCAGTGTCTATCAAGTAGGGGACTTTTCCCTTGACAATGGCAAGCAAGCCAATGAATTAAACTCCAATGTCTTGTTTCTAAAAATGATCAAACCGGCTCAGGTACGCCCCCTTTACAATGGTGATCCTTTCCCCACCTGGGACCTAATGATGAAGAACATCTACAATATTGGTGGTTACGGAATCACTTCCAACAATTTCCGACTGGAAATTATGTTTGACTCCCGTACCTCAGCCGGCGATATCCCCTTGTTACCCACAGGACCTCAGAAGAACGTTCCTTTGCTTCAGGTATTTGGCATGGACACTTTGCAGAATAACAACCAAGCAGGCCCTGACGGAATCTTTGACTTTCTCACCAACATCACCATCCAACCAGATAAGGGCCTGATCATTTTCCCGGTCTTGGAGCCTTTCGGTACCCACCTGGAAAAGAAGCTTGAAAATGATGAGGAAGAAATCGACAAGTACGTCTTTAGCGAGATGTACTCCTCTACCCGTCAGGATGCTCTGAACTATGCCACCGATAAGGACCGTTATTACATTCAGGGGATTTATCAGGGATCAAGCAGCTCAGAAATTACCCTGAATTCCATCAATGTCGCGCGGGGATCTGTCCGGGTTACAGCAAACGGTATCCTTCTCAATGAAGGAATTGACTACCAGGTAGATTACAATATTGGAAAAGTAGTCATCCTCAACCAGGGTATCCTTACCTCTGGGCAAGAGATCAAGGTTGATTTTGAAACCAATACCTTGTTTGGGATTGAAACTAAGACACTGGTTGGTACCCGACTTGACTATGTCGTCAGTCAAGATGTCCAATTTGGTGCGACTGTCCTTCACCTCAATGAGCGCCCCCTTACCAACAAAGTCAATATAGGCGATGAGCCGCTGTCCAATTTGATCTGGGGCGTTGACGGTAATGTACGTAAGGACTCCCGCTTTCTGACCAGACTGGTCGATAAAATCCCATTGATCCAGACAAATGAAATTTCCACCTTAAACGCAGGTGGTGAATTTGCCATGCTGGTACCGGGTCATCCAAAGGCAATCGAAGTCAATGGAGAGGAAGGGATAGCTTATGTAGATGATTTCGAAAGCGCAAAGACCACCTTTGACCTGACTGGGTTCAGGGCCTGGAGTTATGCTTCCTTCCCGGGTGACAATGGCTTCAATGACATGTACGAGCCACCATCAGGCTGGAATGATACCCTGGCCCCCGGATTTAGCAGATCCAAACTTGCCTGGTACTCTATTGACCCAAGTTTCTACTACGGCAACAACAATGAAGACTTTCCGGAAGCAGACTTGAGCAATCACTATACCCGCCAGGTTACTCCCAATGAAGTTTTCCCCAACCAAACGAACATTACCGGTGACAACCTTCAGCGAACATTTGACCTCCACTTTCTCCCTGAAGACCGTGGTCCCTACAACTATGCCGTCGACCCTAACCTGATCAATTCCAACAATAAATTTGTGGATCCAACCCTTTCCTGGGCTGGTATCCAACGCCGTACCAGTGGCAACACCGATTTTGAGGCTGCCAATTTTGAATTTATCGAATTCTGGTTGCTCGATCCTTTTATCGATAATGCCGGGCAACCTAAGGGAGGTGAATTCTATATTGATCTCGGTCAAATCAGCGAAGATATCGTTAAAGACAATAACCGGAACTTTGAAAATGGACTTCCTGCTAATCCTACAGATACCAGCAGTTACAGTGTCACCTCATGGGGCCGCTACCCTAATACTACTCCTCCGACTAACTCATTTAACAATGAGCCGGAAGCACGCGAATACCAGGACGTAGGCCTGGACGGTCTCCGAAATGAAGATGAGTTAATACACTTTAAAACATTTGTTGACACACTGGCCGCACTCCACGGAACGGGAGCACCTTCCTATATTCAGACCCTAACTGACCCCTCCGGGGACAACTACGAATACTTCCGTGGAGATCTCTGGAATGGCCTCGGCATTCTGGATCGCTATATGGCTTTCAATGGCCAAGAAGGAAATACACCTCTCAATGCCACTCAAAATGGCTTTTCTACCCAAGGGTCACCCAATCCCGATACTGAAGATCTTAACCTCAATGGCACTCTTAACTCCAATGAAGAGTATTATGAATACAAAATGAGCTTACGCCCCTCTGAAATGGAGATCGGCAAGAACTTTATCGTGGACGTCATCCCTTCCGAAATCCGTCTGGTCAATGGCGAGACCGACAATATAAATTGGTATCAATTCCGGATTCCGCTACAAGCCGGGATACCAATCAACAATATACAGAACTTCAAAGCGATCGAATTTATCCGGATGTACCTCAAAGGTTGGGAAGAAGAAGTGGTACTCCGCTTTGCACGCTTCCAGTTGGTCTCCACCACCTGGCGTACCTTTCGTGACCATCTAGGCCTTGAAACCGATACTTTGGTTCCCGATCCCGACCCCAACAGCAGTTTTGAGATCGGTACTGTTAACATAGAGCAAAATGGCAACCGCGAGCCATTTAACTATATCCTCCCTCCTGGTATCCTCCGGCAGCAGCAAATCTCCAGTCCCCAACCTGGACTCCTACAAAATGAGCAATCCCTCGTCATGCGTGCTTGCGGGCTCGATGATGGAGATGCCAGAGGAGCTTTCAAGCTTACCAACTTTGATATGCGGTCATACGAACGATTAAAAATGTGGGTCCACTCTGAACACGTACCTGGAGAGCGAATGTGGGAAGAAGGAGAACTAAGAGCCTTTATTCGATTGGGGTCGGATACAAGGAGTAATTATTACGAATATGAGATCCCTTTAAAGGCCTCTGATTTATCTGGCCCGAACGATACCTTGAATATCTGGCGGAACCAGTTTGACATCAACCTGCTTGAACTACCAGACATCAAGGCAATTCGCAATGCTCAAAACTGGCCGGTGATCAATCGTTTCCTCTATGAAGGCGGACAGAACTCTATTATACCGGATTCCCATAGGGTCTACATTGTTGGTACTCCCAAACTCAGTGATGTCAAAACTATTATGGTGGGAATCCGCAATGAGAATGATGGTGCAGGAGACATCTGCACTGAGGTCTGGATGAATGAATTGAGACTAGTCGACTTCAACGAGCGCTCCGGCTGGGCTGCCAATGCACGTGCCAGCATCAAACTAGCCGATTTTGCTACCATCAGTGCTTCTGGTAGTTATATGACCCCTGGGTTTGGTTCAATTGAACAACGTATCAATAACCGATCCCGGGAAACAACAGCGATCTGGGACGTTACAGGTAACTTCAACCTGGGAAAATTCTTCCCAAAGAACTGGGGCATTCAACTTCCCCTTTATGTTACGTATGGTGAGCGAACAATTACCCCACAATACAACCCCTTGGAAGCTGATGTCCTGATGAGCAATTATATCGCTAATTCTGAAGAAAATGTCAGGGATACGCTTCTGGAGGCTTTAATAGACCGGAGAGTCAACAGAAGTATCTCCTTAAACAATATTCGAAAGGTCAAGGTGTCTAAGAAAGGGGCCAAACCGAATGAAAAGAACCGGACCTTCCCTTGGGCCGTTGAAAATTTCACTATTTCGGCTTCTTTCAACGAGGTGCTGCATACCAATCACCGATTGTTGGAGAATCTTCAAAGGAACTACCGGGGTTCAGTGGCCTACGGTTACAACTTCAATCCAAAACTCGTCGAACCCTTTAAGAATGCGAAAAATAAGAACCTGATCACAGCCTTCAACTTTTACTTGCTACCTAAAACCTTTACCATGATGGTCGCAGGTGATCGCCGCTACGAGAAAAACATTATTCGACCCACTGCAAACGGAATTCCTATTCGCCCCACCTACCAGAAGAACTTTACCCTCAGTCGGAGTTACAACCTTCGCTGGGATCTGACTAAGAGTCTGAGTCTAAACTATACAGCAAACAATATCGGCCGAGTGGATGAGCCATTTGGTGAATTGACAGAAGCTAACCAGGATTCTCTATGGGGCAACCTGCTCAGCATCGGTGCTGAAACAAATGATACAACTGGCCTCTACCAATTGGGCAAAGACAAAAAGGTAAATTTTGGTCGGAATCTACGCTTCAGCCAAAACCTAGGTATCAACTACGCCCTCCCTTTTGACCAGTTCAACCTGACCAACTGGATTTCTGGCTCTGGTTCCTACCAGGGTGGATATAGTTGGACTGCAGCACCAGATAATAACATGGAGCTGGGCAACCAAGTCAATAATTCGCAAAGTATCCAGGGAAATGTCCGTCTAAATTTTGAAAGTCTTTACAATAAGATCGGATTTCTGAGGAAAATCCTAGAAAATAAACCTCGGAATGACCAGACTGTACCCAAACTGCGTAGCCGTTTAAGTGAGTCCAACCCTCCCGGAGAAGAGGCGGCGAAACAAGATTCGGTAGAGAAGGGTCCGTCTATCTTCAGCAAGATTGGAAAACAGATTGGACGCTTGTTGATGTCGATCAAGAGTGTCAACCTTGATTACAATCAAAGCATGAGTACAGGAATTGCAGGTTATCAACCTCAAACGGACAATTTCGGTCTGGACTTTAACTACCGCTATATTGACCCGCAGACGGACAACCTTACTCAAAGCCCATTGATGGCACCAGGGCTCCCCTTTGTATTTGGATGGCAAGAAAACTCGATTGCCGAGCTTGACAACCCTACGAACTTCCTGGACCAATGGGGAGAAAATGGCTGGATCTCTTCGAGTTCTAATCTGGTGACTCCCTTTAATGCGACTTGGACAGAAAATTTGTCTCCAAGAGTAGCGGCAACCTTGTTCCAGGATTTCAAAATTGACCTGAACGCATCTCGGACATCTTCTCAGAATTATTCAGAGATCTTCAGCTATGATACCCTTACCGAGGGCTGGGCACACAACAATCGCCTCCTGAACGGGCAGTATTCCACCAGTTATATTTTCATCGGTACGGCTTTCGAGAGAAACATCCCTGCTTCGAATAGTTTTACTTCTATGGAAAGCCTTCGTTATGACATCTCAAATGAATTGGCGACCAGGAACCCCTTTTATGATCAGTTTTTGGATAGCGCAGGGATTGACCCGAACCAAGCGGTGAGAGATGGCTATGCCCAGGGCTATTCACCCAGTTCCCAAGAAGTCTTGCTCCCAGCATTCCGCATGGCTTATGGAGCTGGAAAGTTTAAACGAGGAGGAGACCTATCCGCCTTCCCAGCCATTCCACTCCCCAACTGGAACATCAACTACAATGGCTTGGGTAAGATCGAGTCACTCAAAAAGACTTTTCGGTCGGTCACTATCCGTCACGGCTACAGGGGTCTGTACAATGTTGGGGGCTTTACCCAGAACGTCCGCTATACAGGAAGTGATGAAGGGTTTTCTTCAGAGTTCTACCCAGCAGATATCATCGCCCCTGGAGATACATTCTACAATATTGAAAGTCAGTATGTGGTTCCTTCGGTTTCTTTCTCAGAGAGTTTCGCCCCCTTGGCAGGTGTCAATGTGAAATTCGTTAATGGACTTTCTGCCAATGTTGACTTAAAAATGACCCGTAACGTGAACCTTAGTATGACCAATATCCAGTTGACAGAACAACGGAGCAAAGACTTCACCATTGGACTGGCTTACCGGAAGGACCGCTTCGAAAAGACCTTCCGGCTGTTTGGCAAAACCATCAATATGCAAAATCAGCTTAACTCCCGATTGGATATCACCCTCCGAGATACAAAGACGAGGAACAGACGTCTTGACAATTCAGCCAACTCTGAGATCACGGGAGGTAACTTTCAATTGATCGTAAAGCCTAGTGTTGACTATGTTCTCAATAACAGGATCAATCTCCGGTTCTACATCGAACATAACCGGAATAGACCTGCCATTTCGACTTCTTTCCCAAGTTCTTACACAGCTGTCGGGTTCCAGGTTCGATTTACCCTCGCGAATTAAGAGGGTAACTTTCTTTGGTTATTATGGAAGTGTGAATGGTAATCTCCCTTGTTCCTCCGCTTATTAGGTTGGTGTTTTTCCAGCAAAAACACTAGATTCGAGCCTCATTAAATTTTAACTTCACTATGGAATTTCCTGAAGATCTGAAATACACAGAGGACCACGAATGGATACGGGTAAATGACGACGATACTGCAACTGTTGGTATCACTGCATATGCAGCTAAGGAGCTCGGTGATATTGTTTATCTGGACGTGGAGAGTGTAGATGAAATCCTTGAACAGCATAAATCCTTTGGCTCCGTCGAAGCGGTTAAGACGGTCTCCGACCTTTTCATGCCGGTTGATGGGAAGGTGACTGAATTTAATGAGGCTTTAGTTGATGATCCTGAACTGGTTAACAACGATCCCTATGGTGAAGGCTGGTTGATCAGGATCTCTATTGGCAATCCCGATCAAGTAAAATCCCTGCTGGACGTAGAAGCATACAAAGATCAAATCGGCCACTAAGACCGATTTGTGAATATGTGTATATTGGAGTCCCGGAATCAGTGAGCCTGGTTCCGGGATTTTCGTTTATGGATAAAAAATAAAGGAGACGGCAGGTCCGTTACCTTCCAAAAGAAAATCGAAATTATGAATTTGAGTAAGGGTGTAATTTTGGTTCTGCTGGCCTTTATACCTGTTTGGCAGATGGCCCAGACAGGCGAGTTAGAGTTGGCAGAACAATATTACAAAGACGAGGATTACCAAAACGCGCTTGCCCTTTATAGCAAACTACAGAAAAAAGATCCCTCCGTCAGGCTTTTCAATCAGCGCCTCGTTTCTTGCTTTAGGGAGTTGGAACAATACGAAGAAGGGATTGACTTCCTATCTAGGGCCATGCGAAAAAATCCCGAAGACCATGTTCTTTCATTTATGATGGCAGATCTAATGCGTCTTAACGGAGACACAGATGGTGCAGTTGAAATGGAAAAAAAGGTAATCTTTTCCGACTTAAGGTCAGAGGCAGAGTTCATGGAGGCCGGAGGATACAATTACAAAAAGGGCCGTGAAGACTTGGCTCTTCAATCCTATATTCAGGCTAGAAAAACCTTGAAGGATAAATATGTCTTTTCAAGTGAAATTGCTAACCTTTACGGCCAAGCAAGAGAATATACCCTAGCTACTCAGGAATATCTAACCATGCTCCAGAAGCGGCTCGAAAGAGCTGAAATCATCAAAATTAACATCCTCAACCTTGTAAATGATGAATCCAAAGAGGAGATCGAGACAGTTTTGTTAGCAGAGGTTCAAAAAAATTCCAAAGATCGGGAATTACGCGATCTGATCTATGAATTCTATGTTCTTATAGGGAACTTCCACGAGGCCTTCACTCAGGTCAAATCCATTGATCGGCTCCAAAACAACCAGGGAGCCCTGGTTTATAATTTTGCTATGACCCTCCGCAACAACAAGGAGTACAGGCTAAGCAACAAGGCTCTGGACTACATCATCGAAAACTATGAAAATACATCTTTTGGTGATAAAGCCTACCAAGAGAAAACAGTTAATACAGAACTGGTTGCCTTTGAAACCCTACCCCTGGATACAAGCCTGATTCGGGAAGCGGTCAATTCCTATGAGGACTTACTCACCAAGCGCGGACGCTTGCCCCAGTATTTCGAGGCAATGTACCGCAAAGCAAATCTACAAGCCTTTTATCTCTTTGATCTTGCCGGAGCAAATGAAGAACTCGACAGGATCCTCAGCCTTGGCATTCCTCCTCAATTGTCAGCCAAAGCCAACCTACTTTACGGAGACGTATTGCTTATGCAGAAAGAATACAATAAAAGTAAACTCAGGTATAATTCGGTTGCTGAAGCTTTCAAGGAGGGACAAACCGGAGCTATGGCTAAGTACAAGCAGGGCCGCCTCTCCTATTTCAAGGGTGACTTTGAATATTCCAAGGCGCGTCTCAAGACCATCAAAGACAATACTTCCAATGACATCTCCAATGATGCTATTCAACTCTTTTTGGTCATCCAAGACAATATAGGGCTGGATACCACAACGACTGCTTTAGAACAATTTGCTCAGGCTCAGCTTATGGTTTTCCAACGCGACTTTGACCCGGCTTTGGAACTACTGGATTCTATACTTTTTGCCTTCCCTAACCATACTCTGACTGACGATATCCTGTGGGAAAAAGCTTCCATCTTTGAGCAAAAGAACAATATCCCAAAAACCCTTGAGTTCTTAGAAAGTATCATCACTGAATTCCCAACTGATATTTACGGTGACGATGCCCTGTACAAGAAAGCTCAGATTTACGATTTTACCCTGAATGACAAAGAAGAAGCTATGAAACTGTATATTAAGTTCCTTAGGAACTATACCGGGAGCTTGTACATCGTTGCGGTTCGAAAGCGCATTCGTGAGTTGAGGAACGAAAAGATATAGTTTTTCTAATGATCAGAGTGTAGAGGTAGTCTACCAGGGGTGATTGTAATCAACCAATTCCAGAGCTTCATCATTTAATTCCCACTTTACCAATCCTATTCCTTTGCAGAAATATTGTTTGTGGAAGTGCACATCCAAGCTGTCCTGAGTAATCTTATACATTTCAACACGGATGACCATGCAATCTTCCAAATTGCCGTAAGGAACTGAAATATTTTGAAAACCTTCTTGGGTAAGAATCAGCAGTACATCAGACTGGTTCCAGATCGAATAGAGAATATCTCCAGGCTTGCCATTTGAATTGTAGATGATCTGAGAGGCGTATGGATCACTAAGTGATAACTGATCCAATTCTGCTTCCGAGCCCACGGCAACGGTACCAATCAAGGAATTGTTCACGTAATAATAGGTTCCATCCCAATAATCATTGAAGTGGACGTTGTGATGGCCGGCATCCTTGAAATAATAATAGTCTCTGTCAATGGTACTGTACTTATGTTTGGTCCAATCAAAAATCTTATTTGAGTCTATATCGGAACAAAAAATAAAATGTGCCCCCTCACACATTGGGAAGTAGTCATGTTGATGCGGAGGTGGTGTGTCGGTATTCTCCGGAACGGGTGCAGGATCACCGCTATTGGCTTCATAATAATCGATTTGAGGCTCGGTTCCGTCCGCCCTGTCGGCATAAGCATACACAAATCCTTTGGATGCATGCATGGCCAAAGTTGCAACGGCAACCGCCATTTCGTCCCAATCCTTCTCTGATGCTCTGGCATCAATATTGAGTAGCATCACGCCATCGCCGTGATAGCTGTCCTGTAGCCCCATTGCATCTGCATCAAGCGCTTCCGCCTGAATTTCAGCCATCGCACGCTCAAGGGAAGCTTGATCTTTGAATTGAAATATTCCTCTGTATGTTTGTCTGAATGCCATCTGATAGTTAATGATTTCCATATTAAATCTGGGATACACAACAAAACGCATATTCAAATCCCATACACCCTCGAATCCAAGAGTCTAATTTGACCCAAAGAAATGAAAAAGCAAAAGAAATCCAGAAGATTTGAAGAGCAAGCCCCAACCTCATGAAATAATTTTGGCACTAAAGTTGTGACCTCCAAGATAAATCTGGTTTCCAAACTTTTTGTAAATTTGGATACGGGCTTATCATACCAATTAGAGGCCTGTTACTAAGCAGAGGTTCGCCCAGTTGGGTCAAAGTATATACTAGACTGAATTTCAGAACGTAGGTAGGTTTACATTTTGCTCATTTACGGCATTTATATAGGGTATTTTTAGTAGAAACTACACAAAGACAATTAACACAATGAAAAAGATTATTTACACAGTTAGCTTTGTTTGCACCATGATACTCGCAGGAAGCACTCTTGCCCAAACTTCTGATACTGTCATTCCTTCAAACAAAACGGATGGCCAAAATTCGGCCACCACTACTCCCAAGCCTGCTGAGGACGCTGACGGTGCCCAGCAGATCGCGGTGCGAGTTCCCCAAACTAAAATTGGCTTCCCGGAAGCCCAGTGGAACTTTGGTACTATCAAGCAAGGTGATATCGTTAAACATAACTTTGTATTTACCAACGAAGGTGAAAATGACCTAATTCTTGAGGATGTAAAACCTACCTGTGGGTGTACCGCCCTTGATTGGCCGAGAGAACCTGTCAAGCCAGGTGAATCCGGGACCATCGTAACTCAATTCAACTCTCGTGGTAAATTGGGACAGCAGAAGAAATACTTCACCATTCGTTACAACGGTACCCCTGAGACTGAACGCGTTTCCTTCAGAGGCAATGTAGTTGCTCCTGCTCCCCAAGAAAAGGAACCTAAAAGTGAGCCAGTATTAAATGGGTCTTCTGCAACAGAGTAACAATCAATCTTTTCACAAGACATGCTAAACCAACATTTGACTGGGTATAGGTTGATAACCTTCCTAATTCTAATCTCGATGATTCCCGAAACTACTGTTGCCCAAACATTTGGCAATGGGAATTTGAACCTCTCTACGAATAAAGGTGAGCCTTCAATTGAGTTTGAAAACAGCACCATCGAATTAGGGATCTTTAATAAGGGTGATACTGTTGTATTTGATATTCTTTTTAACAGTACTGGTGAAGAAGACCTCGAAGTTGAGCATGTTAAACCTTCCTGCTCGTGTTCCGATCTGACCTGGACTGAAACTCCCATCCCCAAGGGGAGAAGTGGAACAATCCATGCCGAAATCGATACCAAAGACATGGAAATTGGAGAGAAGACCAAGTATTTTACGGTCATCTACAACGGAAATCCCGGAGTAGAAAGGGTCACTGTCAAGTTCGAGCTGAAAGAACTTGATTGAGACTTGCTAAACTTTTTCGGAAAGTTGACACCACAAAAGAGAATGGAAATAGCTGTTTCTAGTCTTCTCTTTATCATGGATCTTTTGGAGACAAATACCGCTTTTCAAGAATATTTGCGATGAGCTATTGTCTTTGATCCTGAAAATAACTACTTTGGATATTGATCAATTTATTCATTAAACAGCACATCTGAATCCCTCAAAATCAAAAAAATGAATACTCATACTGACAGAGAACAAGAAAAAAGTAAAAGCCAATCGCTTGACAACGGTAATATTCACAGCGGTGGCGAGTCTACATTTCAGTTTGTTAACAATAGGCCTGAGTCAGTTGCCCAGCTAAAACTGCAAGAAGTAGCCAATAACAGTCCCCAGGTTGCTCAACTAAGAGCTTTACAAGAAACAGCTAACAGTAGCCCTCAGGTTAAGCAGGCTCTCCAATTACAGGTTATGGCGGATGCCTATTCTACCCAACAAGAGCTTATCCAAAGAGTTGAGGAGGATGATGAAGATTTTTCTCATGAGGCAGCTAGTGCCACAGCTCAGCGCAAGGTTATCCAAAGAGTTCAGGACAATTGAGTTAAAATTTTCTCAGAGAACTGGTTAAATCACAATGGTGGCCCATAGCAATGCCGCTTGAGGACATATCCGACCCCATCATAATTGAGAGTCAATGCGCCTATGTTTGTGTCAATGAATAGGCTGTATCTCTTAGGCCAGTGATTGGGTTGGCTCTATCTCAACCAAATTATCAGGCGTAAGAGCTATCGTGTTTTTCACTATAGATTGCGAGGTGAGCAATAAAAAGAAGTCTTCCACAATAGAAGAATAATCTGATCAGATTCGAATTACTCGTTGGTGTAAAATCAGGCAAATCAGTTTCCAAGTGACAAAGGGTATCTCCGAAAAACGTAAGTTCGCGCTATGGCAGGAATATTTAAAATATCACCTCGATCAGAGTATCCAAAAGAAACGGGAACAGCTTTTAAGCTAGTGGTTCGAATCTGTGGATTAATTGCTATAGGCGGTTTTTTCCTACCCTATCTAAATAACTTGAGTGGCCTTAACCTTGTTAATGACATTGGTAACAGTATAACTGAAAATGGGTTCAGAGATACAATAACAGGTCTTTTCGCTGCTAAATCAGCTTTCGGATCCATTGTCAACTTCCTACTCATCGTGGCCTATTTCGCATTCCCTTTGATTGGTTTGGTGATGCTCTTAAGAGGCCGATACGCGGGTGGCCCTTTTACCTTCCTATTGCTCTTTAACATCGCAGCCTGGGTCATGGTTAACTTTTTCGGAACAGACACTGGAATCCAAACCAACTTCTACCTGTTAACGGGTCCGGGTTACTGGGTGAGTTGCGCAGGATTACTTTTGCCGTTCATCGCCATGTTCTTTCTCGATAAAAGCATCTAACCACTGACAAGTTAGTTGTAGGATATATCCTTTGATTTGATCTACGCTGTACATTAAGTAGCCCAATAGAGATATTCAGGATTCTATTTATCATCACCTTCGTTATAATTTTCGGACACTTTACTAGAAATCCGGAAACTATCAACCAGCTCATTTCTGTCTACGAAGTTTCCAATTTTCCTAGTTCTTTCCTTAGAAAATGAACGATGATGACCTGAAGGGTCCCTATTAGGTCTGTGACGGTCATTTTCGTATCTGCTTCGGTTATTTTCATCAGAATGGCGGCGATACTGACCGCTGATGCTGCCGTATCCGATCTCACCTGGACGCAACTCTGTGTCTTGCGGGTCATTGTAGTTACGGTCACCTCCACCTCGGTTGTATCCACTACTACCTCCTCGGTTGTATCCACTACTACCTCCCCGGTTGTATCCACTACTACCTCCTCGGTTGTAACCACCGCTACCTCCTCGGTTGTAACCACTGCTACCTCCCCGGTTGTAACCACCACTACCTCCCCGGTTGTAACCACCGCTACCTCCTCGGTTATAATCGCCGCTACCTCCTCGGTTGTAACCACCGCTACCTCCTCGGTTATAATCGCCACCACCACTACGGTTGTTACTACCGCCATTATACCCACCTCTACGTCCGCCACCATAACCACCACTACGACCGCCACCGCCATAACCAACACGGTCACCACTTGGCTTAGAGCTGTTGTATTCTTCACGTGGACTTGCTTTTTTGACGTGAATCTCACTGCCCTGGAAGTCTGTACGGTTTAGTTCATTGATTGCATTATAGCCCTCATCTTCATCTTTCATTTCGATGAAACCGTAACACTTAGAATTTCCGGTTTCCCGGTCCATTATAACTTTTGAAGAAACTACATCGCCATATTGACTAAATAGTTCGATAAGGTCACTGTCTCTGGTAATAGGGTCAAGCTTCGCGACAAAAATATTCATGACTGATAAGAAATAATAAAAATGGTTAATACTTCAAATATAAGCTGATTCATACCGCAGAATTCAAATAAATCAGCTAGAACCCGAGAGGAAAATTTTGTTCCGTTATGGATTTAACCAGCTCCTCCAAATATACAATAAAAGACTCAATTTAATTAATTCCCTTTCGTACTCTCTGGACTTTCTATCCCATTCAGGTCAAAGAAACGCTTTTTCCGCCGGACAAAATGCTCCCAAATAATGCTCTTGGAGTAGTATCCGGGACCGTGCCGTGGAAGTTTTTCCAATTCCTTGTAGATCTTCCTTCTTCTTCTAAGCCAAAAGCTAAAGGACCCATAAATGGCAAAATGCGCCCGAAAGATTGCCCATAATATCTTAACTTCTCCCTTTAACATAGCACGCACACCCCAAACCCCATCCAAAACCAAGCGAAAGATAAATTTGTACCAAAGCTGGGAAGCGGGAAGGTTTTTCAGCAATGTCGCCAAACTGTTTCGGACGTTAAGGAAGGTTTTACGGGGATTGGTCCGGGGCAGTGTTCCTCCCCCGAGATGATAGACAACTCCCCAAGGGACATACATTATCTTATATCCAAAATTTTTGGCTCGCCAGCAAAAATCGATCTCTTCCATATGGGCAAAATACCTTTCTTCGAATAGCCCAATCTTGTCTACAACCGACTTACGAACCAGCATACATGCTCCAGTACTCCAAAAAATTTCGCAAGGCTCCTCGAATTGCCCCTCATCTTTTTCTGTCACTTCGAAAAGCCTCCCTCTGCTGAAGGGGTATCCCAGCACATCAATAAAGCCACCTGCTGCACCAGCATACTCAAATTGCCCTTTATCCTGAAAAGAAAGTAATTTAGGTTGAACTGAGGCAATCTTAGTATCTTGGTCCATCATCTCAACCAAGGGGTGAAGCCATCCGGATTCTACCTCTACATCATTGTTTAACAGAACAAAGTAAGGTGTGTGAACTTCTGGAAGCGCTAAGTTATTGCCTGTCGTGAATCCATAATTCTTTTCTAGAATGAGTTGCCGGGCCTGAGGATAATACTCACTCAACCAAACGAGGGAATCATCAGTAGAACCATTGTCAACGATCAGGACTTCGAAATCCTCATAATCCGTAGCCATCACAGATGGTAAAAACTGTTCTAGCAAATGTCTTCCGTTCCAATTGAGAATGACAATAGTTACGGGAGTGGCCATTCAATCTACTTGCCGAGGTTGCTCAGGTCAAAACCAGGAATATTAGGCATGATCCCCGACGAAACGCGGCTGATTTCCTCCCTGGCTGTTTCTTCTGCTTTCTCAAGAGCCACATTGACTGCAGCTGCAATCAAATCTTCCATCATTTCCTTGTCATCTTTGTTCACTAGCTCAGGATCAACATCGATTCTGAGCACCTTGCGATTGGCATTCACGGTAACCTTTACCATTCCGCCACCGGACTCCCCAACAACCGTGATTTCACTCAAGCGACCCCTTGCTTTTTCCATTTCGGTTTGCATTTCCTTGAGCTTGCTCATCATTTCCATCGGATTAAACATAATTGTTTATTTCAATTGTTAATCTTAAAGTCAATACGAAAGATTGCTAAGATAGTTTATTTGCTATATAAATTCCCATCGCGTACCAGTCACGACCGGTCTTATCGGGTATCTGTGATAAATTGTCCCACAATTGAGACACAGGTGATTGCCCCACAATTGAGACACAGGTGATTGCCCTACAATGAAGCATTCTATTGCTCAGAGTCACCTCTGAGATTCATAGACAAAGTATCACCTTCCTGCGGCTTGTGTTTCCACCTACGATGTGACCATAGCCACTTGCCAGGATATCTTTGGATCACCTGCTCCAAATAAGCGACATGTCGATCTGTCAAAACATGGGCACTTTCTCTGGTGTATGGCAACAGGTCTTTATGTGGGATTTGCACAAGCTCAACTGTATACATCCCTCTGCTTTCCTGGCGAATGTCAAAATAAAACATAGGAACATTCATCTTCAGGGCCACTGTAGCCGTCCCCAAATGGACCGGAGTGGGGCGGCCCAAAAAACTTGAGAAATACATCTTGCCGTGACGAGAAGGAGTTTGGTCACTCAGAAATGCAATGTAAGATGGTGCCCGAAGCCGTTTAAGGCTTTCGCGAAATGCATCTTTCATGGGAATCATCTCATTTCCAAAACGACACCTGATGTGCAAAACCAATCGGTCGAAAAGTTTGTTGTTTAATGGCTTATAGACGCCAACCGTTGAGAAAGGAAGCTGAACCCCCATACCTGAACCCAACCATTCCCAATTACAATAATGTCCGAATACTGCAACTCCTCCTCCTCCATGCACGGTCATTTCAGAAATTACTTCAGGATTCAAAATCCGCATCCGCTTTTTGAGGTTCTTGGATGAAATAGACATCAGTTTAACGGTCTCGACAACCACATCGCAAAAATGACGATAAAAAATACTCTCGGTTTGGGCTATCCACTGCTCAGATTGATTGGGAAATGCACTTTGAAGATTGCTGCGAACTATCTTCCGTCTGTACCCGATCACCCGGTACAATATCCAAGCAAAAAAATTGCTTTGGAGGTATAGTACTGGAAGTGGGACTAAACTCCAGAGGTAAAAGATGGATTTTACCAAGTAATACATTTCGTCACCAAGTTAGGAAAAAGAGCATCTTCTGGACAGACCATTAAATATTCCGGCAAGAAACAATAAAAATTCCGATCTTATTATCGTATTTATTATCAATAAACGTAACCCATTGCAATTCCAGCTCAATGTCCCTTTTCAAATGCATTAGCATGACAGTTGCTTTTTCCTTATGTTTCAAGAAATTTGCCCTCAGGTTCCGAAAATAAAAATTCCAAAGAGAGGGAACAAAGCAGAGTTCGTTGTAAAAAGTAAACATATCAGTACCTGATTGATTTGGCAGAAGATGATCCAAGACATGAAAAAAATTTACCCTTGCCTCGTGACCATTGTTTTGGTTGCTACTTTCTTCCCATCGTTCAACCATGTCCATGCAACACCTGAAGATGGCGACAATATCTACTTGGAGATGACCGAAAGCGAATTGCAAAAAGCTTGGCAGGAAGCATTGGGTCCCGAAACCATTCAATACATTGATTTTCCGGGATATGTACAGCCAGGTGGCAACTACAAAGGTCGGATCTTCTACTTTTCCGAACCTGGAGCCGTCCGGCTGACAGGAACAGGGGCTGGAGGAATAATTTATATCGGAAACCAAACTTTTAGTTACCGAGCTGCGATTCACCCTTTTTCCAGGGACAGTGCCATCTCCTATTTCAGGATATTAGAGAACAATGATTTTAGCGCTCTTGTCAACCAGCAATTTCCTAGATTGGCTAAAAGAGGCTCTACCCCGGAGGGCGCATGGGACCTTGCGGTTATTGAGAAAGAAATGGGGATTCCCCTGGAAATGGGCAGTTATATTAAGGATTGGGCCAACCTCCCCAACATCCAATGGGTGATATCCTCTATATTGGTGAGGCGTGCTTCTCAAACTGAACCCGATCAGACCCTGTTGTTAGATCAGGGGAACCTAAGAAGCATTGACCAAAGCATGATTCTGAACTGGGAAAAGAAAACCGGTCTTTTGGCTGCAGTGTATGACCCGACCGTCCTGGGTAGAATTGCCGGGGCAGGAAAATTCCCTCTCTGGATGGTATTAACCATTTCAGGCGGTGCCTTTCTTCTAGCCTTTGTGATTGCTCTTTTTCTCGGAAAGCGATCAGGCCAAAAGAGAAAAACTGACCTCTTGCCCGGAGAAGCAGTAATTCTGGAAGAAGATCCACGTTTCGTCTCTCTCTCAAATGACTTGAACCAACCTCTTGAACCTAAAGACCTGCTCAAAGTGCTGGCAACTCATTTTGATGAATCTGAAAAGGTAGCTAGCGTACTAACCCAGACCAGATTACTCATTGACAAAGCTCTTAAGTCAGACGATGGCTTAAATACCCACACACCTGAAGAATCTCTTCAAGGAGAAAAAACTTCAGGAGAATCTCAGCACCCTGATAACAATAGAAGCAGATCCGGCAAGATCAAGATCTCCATGGCCAATCAGGGAGCAAGAAAAAAACCTTCTGTCGGAGCAAAAGACAGTGCTGAAACTGATAGTCCCAAAGAAAAACCTGGGGAAAAGCCCAGAGAAGAAGCAGCAGAAAATCCTTCAGTTGAACCAACAAAACAAAATAATGATGAGAAAAACTCATCTCAGCACGGCAGGAAAGAACCTGAGGTCCGCGAAGTTATACGGGAGGTAATCAAAGAAGTCTATATCAAAGAAATCCCCAACAGAGAGAAGTTAATGGTGCGGCTGGCCAACCAGGAAACCGCTGAAGAAAAATTGTTGGTTGCTGTATCTTTCTGGGATGCTGAATTCAAAATGGGAGGAGAAATGAACTCCAATCTGAAAACTATACTCAGAGGGTACCGTACCCTCAAAAGGGTCAAGGAAGGGTTTGAAGACGACAAAGTCCGGTCCGCTCTCAACACTCTTGCTCTATCCTTCGGTGGAGGTCACACCGAAACCGTTAAGAAACTGATGGACCGTTCAGAGATCATTGATCAATTTGTTCAGGACATTGCAATTGACCAACTTGCACCAGAAGCATTACGTACCGATGACCGCGGTAAAACCGCAGGACAATTTGCCGAGTTGATCCGTGCATTGAACTGCATGGAAAAGCTAGCCCGCCTCGAATTAGGTAAAGATTCAGTAGCCGATTATCCCAAGGCCATCGAAAATCTTATGAATGGTTTCCTCTTAGATGGAATCGGACGGGATATCGAGGGTAATGAGGATTTCAAAGAGATAAAAGCACGTCTGGAAGGACGCATAGGTCTATTCCGGGACGATGTGCGATTTGCAAAGCATCAATTGTCGGCAAATGTCCTTGCACGTGTCAATCGCCTCATACTTGCTTTCAACTCACAAGTCGGTGAAAATGAATTCTGCAAAGCCTATGTAGATCTCTATGGTGACCTTTTTGATAAATTGAGTCAGTACGATGATCCTCCAACCTTGGAGCAACTTCGCACTTGGTGGTCTCAGGCCTTCGAAATGGCGATCCATGCCTTTGATTACTTCCGCTACAGTATGAATTCTAAAGACGGCAATGTCGCTAGGCTCAATGTGCTCATGGTTACCAAAGGATTGAAACTGGCAGAACTTCCGGAAGGAGATGTCCGCCCCTTCTCCGAACGGGTCACTGATGTACCCCGAACTGTTCGCAACGCCCGTGAAATGGCGAGGTCTATTGGTATTGAGCGTTTGGATCGGGTTCTCATCGAAGGCTATTACATCCATCCCAAAGCATTGGAACCTGTGGAATGAAATTTACAATCCTCATAGCACTAACTGTGTTTTCTTACAGCTCTACTATCTTCGCACAGCGAGCCCAAAACCCGAGGTACACTCAAAAGCTTGAACGGATTTATAAACATTCCGTTCCCCTTGTAGATCCAAAAACTGCTGAGGAAATCCTTGCAGGAGACAAAGAAGTCTTACTTCTTGATACACGAACAAAACGTGAATATGAAGTCAGTCATATCCCAAATGCCACATTTGTTGACTTCAATTCTTTCGATAAAAAAGACTGGAAAGAAATGGATAGAGAGCAACCTATCATTGTCTATTGCTCTGTAGGTTACCGCTCTGAACGCATCGGAGAAAAACTACAAAATATGGGCTTTAAAAACATCTCCAATTTGTATGGAGGGATCTTTGAATGGAAGAACGTTGGTAATGAAGTTGTCGATAGAGAAGAGAGGCCTACCGAGCAGGTCCATACTTACAATGCTGATTGGGGCAGGTGGCTGGATCGGGGTGAGAAGGTGGTCAAATAGGGTCAATCAATCACTTAAATCATGTGTGGATTTGGAGATAGCTGGACCGGGGATTATGCAAATGAACAAGCTGACGCTATAGGTTTCGGGGAGGATCTGGAACTGATCGAGCAACCTCCAGCCATTATCGTAATGGTTAAAAACCCCAAGTTGGGAACCGTAAAAACCAGATTGGCCGCTACCATTGGGGATGAAGCAGCCCTGAAATGGTACCTCTATTTGCTGAACCATACCCGGGAAACTACACTCCAATTGGATGCTATCCGCTATCTCTACTATTCAGTTTTTGTGGATGGAGGGGATGAATGGTCGGCCCAAGCATATGAAAAGAGGGTTCAGTCGGGAGTAGATCTGGGCGACAAAATGTACAATGCCTTTGCAGAAGTATTTTCCCAGGGCCATCAAAGGGTGATCATCATAGGCAGTGACTGCCTAGACCTGCGAGTTTGTCATTTGAAAGATGCACTTGAAGCACTAAGGGAACATGACTTCGTGATCGGTCCTGCTGAAGATGGAGGCTACTATTTATTGGGCATGCGTTCCATGCAGAAGAGAATCTTTGAGAATAAGACCTGGAGCACAAAAGACGTACTACCAGCCACCCTGGCAGATTTCGAGAACCTGGGCAAGACATACTTTCTGTTGCCTACCCTAGCGGATGTGGATCAAGAGGTGGACCTGCTCCTGTCTCTGAACCGGCTTGAAGGAGAGGGCTAGCTCCTGGAATGGTGATCTATCGTTTGCTCCAATTTAATGGTCATTTATGTTACTACAACCAAGCAAAGCGAGCCTTTGGTGTAAAAATCCAGAGAGTTATTTTACACTTTTTTGCAATCATTCCAGAATTCTTACGTAGTTTTGACCAAACCAGAAATTAATTATTTTATATGAAAAAGTTTATTTTGGCAGTATTGCTTTTAAGCACTACTTCTGTCTTTGCACAGGATTTGGAAAACAAAATGGGTGAGACTTACCTCCCACAGGCTGGCGATTGGGCCATTGGAATTGATGCTACTCCGTTCCTAAGCTACTTTGGTAATTTTATTGGAGGAAGCGACGGTAACGCTGTTCCGACCTGGAATTACCTTACTACTAATCAAACTATTACAGGGAAGTACTTCGTAGCAGATGACATGGCATACCGTGCCTCCTTACGCATAGGCTTCGCTTCAAATAGCGGTTCCGAAATGGTTTTCAACCGCGGAACAAATCCAGCGGACATCCAATATCCCTCTAGTGAGCCAGCAATGGTCGAAAACACCTGGAAGTCTGGAATGACTAATATCGGCCTCGCTGGAGGTCTCGAAATGCGTCGTGGATTTGGACGCCTGCAGGGATTCTACGGGGGTGAGTTGGGAATTGCATTTTCTTCCTCTGGAAACAAGTTTACTTACGGTAACGCTTACAACTCAAACGCTACTTTCAATGTCTCAGCTGATCCAGCAGATGATATGGACGTAGATGGAGATGGTTCTGCTGATAACGTCGGAGTAGACCCATTCGGTAACTCCGGACGTCTTACTGAATCCAAAAGTGGAACCGCATTCGGTGTAGGTCTTCGCGGATTTATCGGAGCTGAATATTTCGTTCTTCCAAGACTTGCTGTAGGTGGTGAGTTTGGATGGGGCCTTATGTTCATGGCTAATGGAACTTCTTCGTCTACAGTAGAAACTGAAGGATTTGACAGCGGTGGTAACGAAGTACAAGGCACCTTCACTACTGAAGCTAAGAATGGCTCAGGATTCGCTATCGATACTGATGCGATGAATTCACTGTTCGGTCCTGCCGGATCTTTAAGAGTTACTCTCCATTTCTAAGAAATTCGAAATGAAACAAAAAAAGAGCACCTTTCTGGTGCTCTTTTTTTGTTTTCTGTATACATTTCTCAACTTAGGGATTAGGTCCTGACCAGGCCTTGATAGGGTCGGGATTGGCCAGAGGAGATGTTCGCCACCGCAAGGCAATTGGATAATTTAGTCACCGCTACTGTCACAACCTGTGGCACAATAAACTAAATGAAATGAAGCATTTACTCAGAATCACACTCGCTCTAAGTGTTCTTTTGCTAGCCGGATTTTCCAGCCCCCCTCCTTCCGGACCTGTCAAAAAGAGAATTGGAGGCGTTAGTTTGGTCTCTCCTCCTAATCGGGTGGACGACGGATGGACAGATCACGTATCCCATATCAGTGCCGATTGGGTATCCATCTTACCTTATGGGTTCAGTCATGAAGGTAGCCCTGGCCTAATTTATAATCTGGATAAACAATGGTGGGGGGAAAGGTTTGAGGGAATGACCGAATTGATTCGCCATGCTCACGACGCCAATCTCAAAGTAATGTTGAAACCAATGGTGTGGATTGTAGGGGGCTGGGTAGGTGGATATGACCTGAAAACGGAAACCAAATGGGCTACCTGGGAGAGCGCTTATTCTCAATATATTCTCGAGTCAGCTTGTATCGCGCAAGCTGAGAATGTAGAAATGTTCTGTATAGGAACTGAATTCAAAGTCGCTTCAAACAGCAGGGAAAAGTTCTGGCGGGAGCTGATCAAAGAAGTGCGTAAGGTATATTCTGGACCCATCACCTATGCCGCCAACTGGGATGAATACGAAGGCATCCGCTTTTGGGATGCTCTTGATTACATTGGTCTGGATGCTTATTTTCCTCTCGTAGAAGCCAAGACGCCTGACATAAAATCCTTACGTGCTGGTTGGTCTGTACCCTTTAAAAAGATCCAACTACTGAATAAAATCTTTGGTAAGCCTGTCCTTTTTACAGAGTTTGGGTACCGAAGCATTGACAACTGTAGCTGGAAACAGTGGGAACTGGAAACAACTCCATACAATCAAAAGATCAATCTTCAAGCCCAGATGAATGCATACCAGGCGTTCTTTGAACAGTTCTGGGATCAAGAATGGTTTGCAGGGGTTTTCTTCTGGAACTGGTACATCAATGATAACCGTGCCGGGGGGAATGGCAACAGTGACTACACCATTCAAAACAAACCCACCGAAAAATTGGTCCAGTCTTGGTTTGACAAATAATTTCTAAATATTAAACTCCGATGATTCAACCTTCTACCCTTCAATTTTTACTTGACCTTGCTGACAACAACAACCGTGAATGGTTCTTAAAGAACAAAAAAACTTACGAAGCTGCCAAGAAGAACCTTGAGTCAGTGGCAGGTGAATTGATCGCTGGCTTGGTTCCTTATGAACCTGATTTTAGGAATTTAGAAGCTAAGAAGAGTATATTTCGCATTTTCAGGGATGCCAGATTCTCCGCCAACAAAGCTCCTTACAAAACCAATATGGGGGCTTGGATGGCCAGGGGAGGACGAAAATCTCCTTTTGCCGGATTTTACTTGCATATTCAACCAGGTGGCTCCTTTCTTGCTGGTGGCATCTACCGTCCTGATTCCGGTATACTGAAGGCTATCCGCGAAGGGATTGACTATGATGCCCAATCTTTGCGGCAAATCATTAACAGTGAAGAATTCGTCCGTCAGTTTGGAGAAATGGAAGGTGACAAGGTAAAAACATCGCCAAAGGGCTACAGCAAGGACCATCCAGCTATTGATCTTATCCGTCACAAAAGTTTCCTGATGACCCGGAATTTATCCGATGACGAGACGACGAGTGAGGACTTTATCACCATGGCATTGGATGTCTATCAGGCAATGGTTCCTTTGAATACCTATTTGAACAAAGCTATTATGGAAGTAGTTGAACCTTCCTGAATTCAGCAAGCTTTGCACTTTACTTTTTACAAACATTTCGCAATGAACTACCAGGGGCAGGATTCATTTTTTCCTCCACTGTAATTCTTCCACTATATTTGCCGAAAAATCCTTCCACCCATGACCGATACTTCAGGTCCTGACTTCATGTTCGATACCCCCGACGCCTACTTCTTTGAGGCAGATCAGCTCATCAATGCCAATGAAGTTAATAAAGCTTACGCATTGTTAAAGGAATGTATCACCAAATTTCCGGATTACGGTAAAGCCTACAATCACCTTGGTTTTATCTATGAGACTAAATACCGCAACCCGGAAAAAGCCGAGCCTCTTTACCAAAAGTGTATGGAATTAAGCCCCCAATATCCCGCTGTTTACTTGAATTATTGTGTATTACTCTCCACCCTTGAACGCTACGAAGACCTAGTCGCCTTGCTTGAAAAGGCACTTGAGGTCCCTGGAATGAACAAGGCCAAGATTTACAATGAATATGCGATCATGCACGAGGTGAGAGGCAATTACAACAGTGCGATCGAATACTATCAAAAAGCGATTAAGTTTTCCTTTGTCGCTACCAATATCAAATCCTACGAAAGTTCCATCGAACGCATAAAAGAAAAACAAAGGCTACTGAATTGAGTTCTTAGTCTTTAGGTCTATAGAATTGCTCCGGATCATCGCCAGAGACCCAAAAGCGATCCAAAAATGAAACCCAGACAATTTATAATCGTCGGAGTTGGCCTCCTGATCCTGTTTGCAGGGTTATTCGGAAAGAGCTTCCTCGCTTCCCAAAAGAAGTCCCAACCCAAGAAAACCCCCGGAGAATCCTTTACAAAAGTTCCTGTACTCCCTGTAAAATATAAAGATCAGGAGACTCAACTGAGCTATTTTGGTCGTGTCGCGGCTTACCAGTCCGTTGCTTTAATCTCTGAAGTAGCAGGTAAGATCCAGCAAGGAAAAGTTTACCTCAGACCCGGGCAACGCATATCCAAGGGGCAACTACTCTTTAAAATTGATGACCAGGAAATCCGACTTAGCCTGAAAAGCCAAAAAAGCCTATTCATGAAATCCGTCGCGGATATTCTCGCTGACCTCCAGGTCGATTTTCCAGAAAGCTTCGATGTATGGCAAAAATACTTTGAGAACATTAAGGTCGACGAACCTCTTCCTGGAATTCCTGAAGTCAATAACATAAAAGAGAAAACCTTCCTTTCCACCAGGGGTATCTTTAGCTCTTATTATTCCATCCTCGCTCAAGAAGCAAGGCTCAATAAATACAGGTTTTACGCTCCTTTCAGTGGCTCCATCAGCGACGTCCTTTTGGAGCCCGGGGCAGTCGCCAACCCTGGATCGAGGATTGCCACCCTGACCAGAACTTCTCAACTTGAACTGGTATTACCTGTCCGGTCCCAAGACCTGCAATGGCTAACCCGCGGCAAAGAAGTGGATGTAGAATCAGAAGATGAGAAAATGCAATGGAAAGGAAAGATTGCCCGCATTGGTGAGAAAGTTAACCCGAGCACCCAATCAGTCGACGTTTACGTTACCGTTCATGTTGACCCCGAGTCACCCATTTACAACGGCCAATACCTCCGGGCAGTCCTACCTGGAAATATTGTTCAAAAAGCCATGACTATCCCAAGGAGTGCCATGTTTGACAAGAACAAAGTGTACATCGTCACAGATGGTAAATTGAAACAAAGTGAAGTTATAGTTCACAAGGTAAATCCCAAAACAGCCATCATTTCCGGACTTTCCGAAGGTCAAAAGCTGGTCAGCGAAATTCCACTCAATGCCATCGAGAACCTCCCTGTAATGGTCATACAATGATCGCAAGACTGATAGAATATTTTGTTCGCTACCCGATATGGTCAAATGCGATCATCGCAGTATTTGTAGTAGCAGGTGGAGTAGCCCTTTTCAGTCTGAAAAAATCTTATTTCCCGGAGGACTCAGACCGCATCGTTTCGGTGCAGGTCGTCTATCCCGGGGCCTCACCGGAAGAAATGGAAGAAGGTGTGACCCTAAAGGTAGAAGAAGCCATGCGGGGAATCGAAGGTATCGAGGAGATCAAGTCCGTTTCCAAAGAAAATGTTGCCAGTATCAGTGTCAAATGGATAGAAGGCTATAATGGAGACCGCTTTCTTGCAGATGTTAAAAATGGGGTGGACCGGATCAATTCTTTTCCCGTAGATGCAGAAAAACCTGTAGTATTCAAGCAGCCCTCCTTGGGACGTGCTGCAACTGTAGTCCTAACTGGTAAAACCGATCTCAATACGCTCAAAGAAAAAGCAGAGATGGTGGAAGATGAATTCCTTGCCTCCGGTCTGATTTCCCAAGTGAGCCTCTCCGGTTTTCCCGACCGGGAGATTTCGATTGAGGTTCCCGAAGAACAATTGTTACGCTACGGACTCACTATAGACCAGATTTCCAGAGCCGTTCGTTTAAATAACACCAATATCACTGGCGGCTCAATTCGTTCACGGGAGGAAGAGATCCTGATCCGGGCAGATGCAAAGGGGTATACACCGGATGAAATTGGTAATATCACGTTGATCTCGAACAAAGAAGGCAGTAGGATCACCCTCCGGGAAATCGCCACCAGTATCACTGAACGGTTTGCAGAATCCCCCAACCAGACCTTCTTCAATGGAAAACCAGCTGTTACGATCAATGTCAACAAGCTCATCTCCGAAGATCTGCTCCTGATAACAGACTATGTACGAGAGTACGCCTCGGTTTTCAACGATGAAAACGACATCATCCAGATGGAATTTGTCTCTGATGCCAGTATCGGTCTTCGCCAACGGCTGGAGCTTTTGGTTAACAATGGTGCTATCGGTCTTATTCTTGTATTGTTCGCTCTGGGATTCTTCCTCAGCTTCCGCCTTTCTTTCTGGGTAGCTTTTGGTATCCCTTTCTCCTTTCTGGGCATGTTCGTGGTTGCGGCTTTGATAGGTGTAACCATCAACATGCTATCTCTCTTCGGGATGATCCTTGCCATCGGCATTCTGGTAGATGACGGGATCGTAGTGGGGGAAAATATTTTCTCTCATATTGAGAAAGGAAAATCTCCGCTTCGTGCTGCAATCGACGGCTCTCTCGAAGTATTGCCTTCGGTATTTACTTCGGTCACTACCACCATCATCGTATTTTCAGCCTTCTTTTTCCTGAGTGGCGACATTGCCAACTTCTTGCGGGACATTGCGATCATCATGGTAGCCAGCCTTGCCTTTTCTCTCGTTGAATGTACCCTGGTCCTCCCCTCTCATCTCTCTCATGCAGCCAACCAAAAGAAAATCCCACGGTTCAGGAAATTCTTCGAAGGGATCATTAATTTCATGAAGTACAAGATCTATGGCCCTGCCATGGACTGGGTTCTGCGTTTCCGCGGCGCGACCCTTTTTATCCCCGTTTTCTGTTTTCTCATCACCCTGGGATTGATGGATGGAGGATTCATTCAAAGTACCTTTTTCCCTTTTATTGAAGGAGACCAAACCTCCATTAGCCTGGTCATGAAGCCTGGCACCCGTGAAATGGTAGTAAAAGATCATATCGCAAATATGGAGCGCTTAGTCTGGGAGTTGAATGACCATCTTTCGGATAGCCTCGGAATAGATTCCATCATTAAAAACACAAGGATTGAGATCGGTTCCGGTCTGGGTGAAAGTGGAAGCCATTGTGCGACCCTCAACATCGCTTTGCTCGAAGGAAAGGAACGACCAGTCCCAAGTGACGGAATCGAAAAGATGCTGCGTAAGCGTATACCTCCGATACCGGAAGCAGAGAAACTGGCTATAGGAGGTGCTCGCACCTTTGGGAAGCCAGTTTCGATCAGTCTGATCGGGAACGACCTCGAGATGTTGGAGTCAGCCAAAGAGATGCTCAAGCAGGAGTTGACTGCATACGCGGCACTCAAAGACATCATCGACAACGAACAAGTCGGCAAGCGGGAGGTGCGCATCGGGCTGAAGCCCCGGGCATATAGCCTGGGACTTACCCATGGCGATGTCTCAACCCAAGTGCGTCAGGGATTCTTCGGAGCTGAAGCCCAACGTCTGCAAAAAGGTAATGATGAAGTCCGTGTATGGGTTCGTTACCCAGAATCCGGCCGTCGAGACCTAGGCAAATTAGAAGAAATGAGGATCAAAACTGCCCAGGGAGAGTCCTATCCTTTTACAGAAGTAGCAAATTATACCATTGAACGTGGGATCGATGCCATTAACCACTACGATGGTGCCCGAGAAATCAGGGTAGAGGCAGACTTAGCCGACCAAAATGTAGCAGTAACCCCCTTGTTTGAAGAGATCAAGTCAGATGTGATCCCAAAGGTACTTGATGCCCATCCCAGTGTACGGGTAGAATACCTGGGCCAGGCCCAGCGGCAAGAAGAATTGTTTGCAGATGCACCGCTCGTATTTGCCATTGCCCTTTTCCTGATGTTCCTCGTACTGACCCTAACCTTCCGAAGCCTTCCCCAAGCTTTTGTCATGGTGCCGCTCATCCTTCTTGGACTAATGGGCGCCATCTGGGGACACGGAATCCACGGAAAGCCTGTTTCCCTTCTTTCGATGTTTGGACTCCTGGCGGTTACTGGTATTGTTATCAACGATGCTGTGGTATTCGTAGCCAAATTCAACCTGAATCTGAAAGAGGGCATGAAGGTATACCAAGCAGTTTACCAAGCAGGATTAGCCCGGTTCCGACCTATAATCCTGACCAGTATTACCACCGTGGCAGGATTGTATCCGTTGATCCTGGCTCAGAGCCGCCAGGCTCAGTTTCTCATCCCCATGGCGATCTCGGTAGTGTATGGGGTCCTGTTCGGCACTTTCTTTATCCTCCTTTTTCTACCTGCCATCCTGTTAGTTCTCAACGAAATACGACGGCTTCTGTATTGGTTTTGGAATGGAGAAAGGATAACCTCTGAGTTGGTAGAACCTTCCGTTCGCGAAATGATGCGACAAGATATTCACAATGAATTCCTCAACAGTGGGCAGATCCGGGGAGGAGTCCCCGACCCTTATCACAGCCGGGGAAATAACTTGCTGCCTGATTCGGGCAACCATCCTCCGGCTCATGAAGATCCCATATTCCCACAGTCATGAAAATATCCTTTTGGAAATATCTCTTCCTGGTTCTATGGGCGGCAATGGGCCTCCTGACCTCTCCTGAACACATCTTTGCGCAGGAAACAATTGGTCTGAGTGAAGCCATCGAACTGACCTTGGCCAGAAACTTTGACATCAGACTGGAGCAAACCAAGGCCGAAGTCTCTCAAAACAACAACAACTGGGGTACAGCGGGTCGCTATCCCAATATTACCCTTCAACTGAACAGCAACAACCGCATAAGTACTGTCGACAATCCGGCCTCTTTTATCAACGGTACCTATAACACACAAGGTGGGACGGGAACCGTCAATGTTTCCTGGGATATCTTCTCCGGCCACCGGGTTAGCATCACCAAGGGAAAGTTAGAGGAATTGGAACGCTTGTCCGAGGGAAACGTTGCCGTGGTTGTGGAAAACAGCCTGCAAGCAGTGATCCTTCAGTACTATGCTTCTTTGATCGAACAAGAGCGCTTGGCTAGCCTGGAAGCCAACCTGGCGCTTTCCCGTGACAGGTACGCTTACGTCAACAACAAGCGGAAGTTGGGTACGGGAACGACTTTTGAGTTGCTCCTGGTAGAGAGTGCCTACCTGGCAGACTCATCCGCTCTGCTCCAGCAGCAACTTGCTGTGGAGATGGCTAACAGGCAGCTCTGCCAGTTGATCGGTCTGCCCCCGGATTCTCCGGTGGTTCCCAATGAACCTCTGAAGACAGAGTTCTTTTCCTACGATACCCATCTCTTGCGCAGCAAGATGCTTGCCAGCAACCTCACACTCCGGAACCAGTTCATCAACCTGGAGATCCTGCAGAAAGATGTAGCCCTGGCCCGCGCCAGCCAGTATCCTGCAATCAGTGTCAATCTGGGAAGTAACTATACCCTCAGCCGTTTCGATCTGGATGGATTCGAACCGGCCAAGGGCAGTCAAATCGATTACTATGCCAACTTCAGCCTCAACTTCAGCCTCTACAACGGGGGCATGATCAAGCGAGCCATCCGAAATTCACTGGTAAATGAAAAAGTGGCGGAGCTAGGCATAGAGCAATTGGAACAAAGTATGGATTACCAGTTGCAAGATGCAGTGGCTCTATACGACACACGCCGAAAGGTACTTGATGTGGTAAACCTATCTGTTGCTACCTCCAGGCAAAATCTGGATATTGCCGAAGTGAAGTTCCAAAACGGCATCCTTAGTTCCTTTGATTTCAGGGATGTACAACTAGCATACCTCTCAGCTGTTCTGGCCCGTAGTCAGGCGCTCTTCAATGTCATAGCTGCGGAGGTGGCTTTGGTACGGTTGACGGGAGGTATTTTGGATTTGGAAGAATAGCCTAATATAGAAGGATAGGTTTAGGATAGGTTGGCATGCAATATTGATTGGCATGCAATCCCACTGTTAAAGAAAGTCTAATTCTGATCTGGAAGCCATTGGAAGAAGGTATCGCCACGAAGGCCCATCCGCAATGCCTCAAGTGGAATGACCTCATGGGGAGCTATATTCCCCAGATTGACCGCGGAACCGAACAATTTGATAAACCAGACTTGCTGGGATTTTTGGGGTGCTTCCCATAGGATCCTTTCGTTGGGAACGTAGTGAGCGATCTCGTCAACGAGTCCTGTGCGGGCTTCCCCGGAGCTTTGAAAAACACCTACGGTACCACTTTCCCGCGCTTCAGCGATCACCTTCCAGGATCCAGCCTCCAATTCTTCATTCATCCATTCCGCCCACTTGTAAGGAGGGATCACTACGGAACTGTCCTTGCTTCCAACTTCAGAGAGTACACTGAAATTCTTGGACAAGTCGCGGATCAGCTTGCATTTTTGGTCTCGTGATATGTCAATGCACCCGTCTGAAACCTCTACAAATGTGACCTGGTAATGTTCAGCCATCCGGCAATATTCATCTACCTGGTCCCTGATAATAAAAGCTTCGAGGAGGGTACCGCCAAAATAATAGGGAATCTTCGCCTCCCGGTAGACAGCAAGTTTATTGTCAAGTCTTGGAGTAACATAACTGGTGCCAAACCCTAGCTTGACAACATCAACCAGCTCACCTGCTACATCTGCAAAATCTTCCGCCTGACGGGTGCTCAGCCCTTTATCCATGACCATAGTGACACCATTTTCGCGTGGTTTTACACTACGTGAGGGTAAGTGCTTCAGTTTGGGCTTCATGCATTCGTATGTTGATGGATGAGGTCTCTGACACCGGGATCCTCTTTTAGATCGGCAAAGATATTAAATAATACATAATGCTTTTTCGCATCAACAAGAAGTCCATTTTCCAGATAAGTAAACCCATTTTCATAATGTCCGGACTTAAAGGAATAAGCCGCTACCTGGTAATACAGTTCGGCCATTCGGGGATTGACCCGGATACCTTCCAGGAGAAAGCTGATTGCTCCTTCTGGATTTTCCCCGACATAGAGGAGTTCTCCCCATTCTTGCCACATTTTCGAGTCATTGCTGTTGATCTTCAGCGCCCGCTCCAGGCCTTCATATGCTGAAGCAGCATTTCCCATCCGGTATTCACATGCAGCTTTGGCTGACCAGGCTTCAAAATTATCGGGATCGTAGATCAGAGCCTTCTCATAGTAGTGGATTGCCTCCATGTGGCGAGACTGGGACTCCATACAAAATGCTAGCCCCATCCAGGCGTCAACATATTCAGGATCGCTGCCGGTGCATTTGTGGTAATACTTGCTGGCCATCCTAAGATCACCTAAGTGCTCGTAACATTCGGCAATGCTATAGTTGAGGGCAAGGTCTGGCTTTTCAAGGACGGAAGCTTCAAAAAAGCACTTCAGGGCTTCGTTGAATTTTTCCAGTTCAAGGAAGGTATTGCCTTTGTTGTACCAGGCAGGGGCAAATGCATCATCAATCGCCAAAGAAAAATCGTAGGCATCTATCGCCTTTTCATAAAGGCCCAGTTTGTCATACAGAATACCCAGATTGTACCAGACAGGTGCAGAAAAAGGATTCTTGTCTAGGAACTTGTGGTACAGTTGTATGGCATCGCTGACGAGGTTCCTGGATTCCAACAAAAAGGCGAGCTCATGAATGGCTTCTTCATTGTCAGGACGCACTTGCAAAATAGACCGAAAATATTTTTCAGCTTCGCCCAATCTCCCCGCTCCCATGGCTATAGAACCCATTTGCAACAACAGGTCTTCCTGGAATTCAGAATCAATCTCAGTACTGCGCAGGAGAGACATCGCCTCATCGTAGTCTCCGTCCCGGCTTAAAATTTCAGCCTTTAAGAAAATGTATTCCATTTGCTTGGGGTTTACCTCAAGCGCTCGATCCAGATCAAGCTTGGCCTCAGGAAGGCGCCCGGTTTCCATGAGGACAGCCGCTCGCTTGAAATACAATTCTTCGGTCTTAGGATACTGTTCAATACCGAAATTGACCAATTCCATCGCCTGAGGATACATTTGGTTTTGGAAGTAATAGAAATATATCTCATCCAAAGTCATCAGATCAATGTAGGAATATTCTCCTAGCTGCAACATTTCTTCGAAACGGCGTACTTCCTCGAGAACCCGGTTGTCTCCCTGGTCCTCCCAACCATATGGTGGTTCATATTGTTCCATTTAATCTCCTAATCATCTTGAGATTCCCCTACTGAATTATACAGAGCTATTCTCCTAATATCGGGAAACTTGTCCACAAACAGAGTCCTTTTTCTGACCAGAATGCTTATCCTTGTCTTTGCCAGAACCATCCCGGCAAATATCAGTAAAATATAACTAAGTCATCGGTAGTCTGCGCTTTCCGAAACCAATTTGTTGAAGACACCAATGGCATCGGTACTGATCTCGGTTGAAGTATCACCTGGTTTTAAGAAACCCCAGGACTGTAAATATTCCAGCTGACATCAGCAAGAGGAATAAACCTGTCAGTGGTGAAGCCATTTCAAGGCGGAAAGCTGTTTTTAGGTGGTTGAGCACCAGGAAAAGGAATAGGACCGATACCAGAATGGCAGCCCGTCTGGCAAGCACGTGATCAAGAATGTGTAAACCACTTCTCAGACCCATCAATATAAGCACCCATATCCCGGGATTACCCATAGTACCATTGAAGGCACCGAGAGTCGCAACTTCATTGCCGGACCAAGGGAGGAAACAGGCTGTAATCCCGAAAATGAGACCCAAGAACAATAGGATATATGATGCCCTGCGGGAGATGTACATAACTGCCCCTAAAATAGAAAAACTTTTCTTCCGCTTCTCCGATCTGTAATTAGGCAGGAATGTTTTTATATCATTCCTTATCTTAGAAATCGTGCCCCCAAATAACTCACCTTTGCAAATCAAAACTGATAAACCCATGGTACATGGCCTCCGCAATCTTATATGATCTCACCCGGTATGACTTTCACTCGGCAACCCATTGGGTACGGGTCTTTATTTTGATCTTCCTTTTCCAATCTTGTTCTGATGGAGAAGGTAGTCTTACGGTGCCTTCTTCGAAAGAAGCGAACCCCTCCGCTAGGGTCTATTCGGATTTTACCCTGCGCAATGATCCCACTTTGCAAATAACCCTCTACTTGCCCTCGGCCTATGATGGGAAAGACCCCTTGCCCTTGCTATTGGGATTTGATTCACATGCACGTGGCGATAGGGTAGTTGGGTTGTATCAATCTCTTGCTGAGGAAAAAGGTTTTATCCTGGCCGTGTCCAATGATTCTAGGAATGGTCAGGGCCCTCAGCAAAGTCTCCGGATCGCAAGTACCACGATTGACGATCTGAAAGCACGTTTGAGCATTGATCCAAAGCGGATCTACCTGACTGGTTTTTCGGGTGGGGCCAGGGTGGCGGCCCTGGCTGCACAGAACCGAAGTGATATCACAGGTGTTATCGGTTGTGCCGCTGGATACCAACCCGATATTCAAAGACAAAATTTTTCCTACTATGGGATCGTTGGGGTAGAGGATTTTAACTTTCTTGAATTGAGGAGCCTGGACCGGATGTTGGAAACTTCAGCGCTTCCTTACCGGATCCAAACCTGGAATGGAGGGCACACATGGCCGGAAGAAACTGTCATTGCCAAAGCATGGGAATGGATGGAATTCAGAGCGATGGCCAGTGGCATTATACCAAAGGATCCGGTTCGGATCGAAGCTTTACGCACTGAATTGGTAGAAGAAATCGACAAGTGCGAAGGGGCGGATTGCTATGAATTGAACAAATTGATGTATTCCTATTTAGTGGAATTGGATAATGTGGAGGGATTGAAAGCAGAGATCAGGCGACTCGCCGAGGAAAAAGCCTCTAGGGATGAACAAGCCAGAACGATGAGCCTTGAGGCAAAGGAGATAGCATTACGGGAGAAATATCAGCATGATATTTACACCATGGGGCCAGGGTATTGGCAGACAGAAGTTTCCCGCCTGATCGAGGCTGGAAAACCGGAAACAGGCGAAGGCTGGATGCATCGTCGAATTCTCGGATTCATTAGCCTGTTGGCCTATTCCTATTCCAACCGTTCTCTGGGTATGAATGACCTGGCGAGTGCTGAGAAGTACATTGAAATCTATGAACTGGTTGATCCTCAAAACAGTGAGCACGCTTACTTCAAAGCAAAATTGAGGATGCGCCAAGGCCGACAAGGTGAGGCGATCTCTGCGCTTCAGAATGCTGTCGGCCTGGGATTCGATGACAGGACAAGGATGGCAAACGATCCTGACTTCTTGAGAATGGAAGGTGATCCAGCTTTTCAACACCTCCTGGGACAGTTGAGAGATGGGGGCAGTTAAGAGATGAAGGCAATTAAAATGGGGGCAGTTAAGAGATGGTTGAGGAATACAATGGTTCCCGGCCCTTTTTCCTGAATATCTAATAGAATGCCGAGGGAAGGTTCCATCGATAATTCCCTGAAAGCGGCGACTCTAAACGGCACGCAGATGGAGACTTCACGTGGCACACGGATGGAGACTTCAAATGGTACACAGGAAGTGGTGATTCTTTGGTAATTTTCAGAGATCGCACCTGTCCTATATACCATCGTTGCTGCCCTGCTGTCCTGTTCTATTTTATTGGGCCAAAATGGCACCCAATCGGATAGCCTGGCCGAACCAATTCCCACAGCGGACGGCACCAGTACTCCAATTTCCGAGCGAGACACTACTGATAAGGAGAGGCTCCGAGCTAAACCCATCTACAGACTCAAACAAGTGAATTCCAATTTGCAGATACCAAGACGCTTAAAGCGAACAATAGAGAAAGCTTTTCTCAAGGCCCGGGACAGTACCCATGTGGTTGAAATCGGCCGCGAAGCCGAAGTTGTACTCGCTGCCAATGGTTACCTGGAAGCGGCCCTCAAGGGATTTGAAGTCAAAGAAAAGACCCTTTTTATTGATTTCCACCGAGGAGCCGTCTACCGGTTGGACTCCCTTGTAATCAATGGTCTGGGTGAATCTGAATTTCAAAAAGGCGGGTACGCAAAACTGAACCAAAAGCGCCCTCTACTTTCCTTGGAAGATATTAAGCTACGAATGGAGGGTAACTTAAGGGCCTTCCAGGACCATGGGTACCCATTCGCCCGTTTTGACAGCTTGCAAGTCAGCTACCTGGAACGAAATGATACCATCCACAGCCACATCCGCTACAGGTTCAATGCCGGAAAACTGACTCTCATTGACAGTGTTCATGTAGAAGGAGATATCCGGGAAAAGGAAAGTTTTGTGAGGGGAATCACCGGGCTTTATTCGGGCATGGTCTTTGACCAGACGGCGGTGGAATCCGCCCCGCGCATTCTCAACAATTCCATATATTTCAAGAATGTAGATCCCATTGAAGTTGAATTTATCGATGAAGAAACAGCCAACCTGAAGATCACAGTTGAGCCGCGCCAATCAGGCAAGTTTGATTTTCTATTTGGGATCCTTCCTCCCAGGGATGAATCAAGAAAAATTGAATTCACTGCCCTCGCCGACTTCCAATTGGTCAGTCCCTTGTTCCGCGCCGGAGAGGTCTTAGAATTCCGGTACGACAAACTGGTCGGCAGTTCCCAAAAGCTTCACGTGAAATATACCCAGCCCTACCTGTTCAGCAGCCCCATGAATGTCAGGGTAGAAGTCGACCTGCTTAAGCAAGACACCTCCTTCCTGACCCGTTATTTTCGCCTGTCCTCTGCCTATGCCTTTTCTCCGCAACTTGCGGTCAAAGTCTATCTGAAAAGTAAAACATCCAGCCTGATCTCCACCAAGCATTACGACACCCTGAGCCCTCCCCCTATTTTGGACGCCAAGGACCAAACTTATGGGATTGGATTTACCTTTAACAACCTGGATTATCGTTTCAATCCCAGAAGAGGTTGGGACGTTCTCGCCGACTTTGGGATCGGCCGTAAAAGGGTGATCAACAACCCTACCCTTGATGACAGGATCTACGAAGGCTTGATCTTGAGGCTTCCCAAACGGGAGTTTGAATTCTCCATAGACTGGTACCGGAGCCTCGCCAAAAGGTTGGTACTCCGGGTGGGAAACAGGACTTACTGGCTGGATCAGGAACAATATTTCGACAATGACCTCTTACAGGTAGGGGGAAGCCGCACCATTAGAGGATTTGACGAAAATCAGTTCTTCACCCATTTCTACTCCCAGTTCACAGTTGAGAGCCGCTTTCTCCTGGAGCAAAACTCCTATCTTTTTGTTTTTTCAGATTATGCCTATCTTGAGAGCCGAGCCGGAAAGAATGAAGTTCTTCGCCCCTGGGGGATTGGTTTGGGTCTGACCTATGAGACGAGAGCAGGTATGGTTTCCGTTACCTATGCTGTAGGGCAAGTGGCAGAATTTCCCTTCCAGCCTTCCCGTGGCAGAATACATTTAGGGCTCCTGAATCAATTCTGATCCCCGCAATGAACGATCAACTTCCCGGATCCAAAGAGCAATTTATAAGTGTTCCCTGCAATGCCTGTGGTTCTGAAATGACTTTTGACCCTGGCACACAGGGTCTTCACTGTACTCACTGCGGCAACCGCAGGGAACTCCCCAGGTCCTCGGACCGCATTATAGAACGTTCGTTTTCCGAAACTTTTTCCCTGAGCCATCAACCTACCGGCCTTGATGTCGAAACCAAACTCTTCCATTGCAATAACTGTGGATCCAATACTGTAGTCGACCCTGATGTGGTCAGCTTTACCTGTCCGTTCTGCAGTTCTAAGAATGTCAATGAAAGTGCTTTTGACCGGAGAATGATCCGGCCATCCGGAGTGCTGCCTTTCAAGATCACCAAGAACAAAGCAGTCAACATGTTCAAGGCCTGGATTGGCAAGGGGAGGTTGTTTCGCCCCTCCAAACTGGGCAAATTAGCCCGGATGGATGGCATCAACAGTGTCTATCTGCCATTTTGGACCTACGACGCCAATACAGCTTCCAGTTGGCATGCCGATGCAGGGTACTACTACTACGAAAGTCAAACTTTCAGGGACAGGGATGGAAATGTCCAGACCAGGCAGGTGCAAAAAACCCGCTGGGTCCCGGTAAGTGGTTACTACGAGCACTATTTCAATGATGTGCTGGTGGGAGGGTCGCATGGTCTCAAGCAAAAGGAAGTTGAAAAGATCTCTCCCTATGAGTTGAAAGATGTAGTCAATTACGACAGCCGCTTTATCCTGGGCCATGAAAGCGAAGTCTACCAAAAGGATGTCTATGAAGGTTACAAAATAGCTGACCATATCATGGACAATGAGATCCGCAAACAGTGTAGCAGGATGGTCCCGGGAGATACTCAGCGAAATCTTAGGATCAATACCCGCAAGAGCAAGGTGACATTCAAGCATTTGCTGTTACCGGTTTGGATCGCAGCGTACCAGTTCAAAGGAAAGATCTACAGGTTCATTGTCAATGGGCAGACCGGGAAGGTTTCCGGGAAGAAACCGGTCTCATGGGGCAAGGTGATCATTGCCATATTGATTGCAACTGGTGTGATAGGTGCTTTGGTCTGGTTGCTCAACAACCAGGGTGGTGGGTAAGGTGTAAGATGTAGTAAGGTGTGCGGAACCAGTTTCTCAGCGATTCCCTTCCGGTTCAAACTCAAACGAGAGTGAAAAACGAAGGGTATTTTGAAGGGGATGGTTCTGGGTCAGAGATGCCAGGTAGGCAAAGTCCAGCCCGAATACATTGTATTTGACACCCGCTCCAAGGGTGATAAACTTGCGGTTACCTTTTTCTAAGTGTTCCAGAAAGATCCCTGCACGAGCAGCAAACAAATCGTTGTACCAGTATTCCAATCCAGTTGCGAGGCTCAATTCCTGGAGTTCTTCACCGAATCCTCCGGGTGCATCACCAAAACTAGAAAAGATACCACTGATCAGGGTTTGGTCACTTTGACCACCTTCGCTTGGAACCATCAATTTATTGACATCCGCAGTGACGGTCACTTTATTGTACTCATCGACTGCACCCGTTAAGGCAATACCAGTACGGAGGTTGGTCGGAATAAAGTCCCGGTTGCTGGAATTGGTGTAAGATATCTTAGCACCGATATTGGACAGGTTAATCCCCCAACGGAAATTAAAGGGGGTACCACCAGCTTCAAAATCTTTGTCGTACAGCAAACTGGCGTCACCCGCAACGGAGACACCGGGCCTGGTCTCGAATGAACCAACCAAGGCATTGGCTGCGAGATTACTGTAAATGAACCTCAAGGAGACACCAGCGGAAAGGTTGCCAGTAACTTTGCGGGAATAGCCTGCGTCAATTGCAAATTCATTGGCATTGAACTCCCCATACTTGATCGCATTGTCATCGGTAAATTCAATTTTACCCAGTGTAAAATAGCGGATAGACGCTGCAACTACCCCAGCTCGCTCACCCAAATTGGCATATCCGGAAAGGTAGGAGAGGTTGATATCTGGAACAAGTGCCCGCAACCAGGGTGTGTAGGAGAGCGCGACGCCAAACTTTTTTTCGGTAAATGCCAGTCCGGCAAGATTCCAGTGCGTGGCATTGGCTCCATTGTCCATTGCAACTCCCGCTTCCCCGATGGCCCCGGCACGGGAGTCAGGTGCAATCATTAAGAACGGAACCGCAGTTGTAATAGCTTGTATATCTGTTCCCGAGGTGGTGGATTGGGAAAACCCGTTGAAGTTACTAACCGCAATTAACAGAGCGGCGCAAGCAAGGACTTGAATAGTTGTTTTGACTTTCATCACGATTCTGCTTTAATGCCTCCTAAAGTATTAGGGGGCGCGATCAATTTAAATGTAAATGACTTTTAAAGTAGAATGTATCTTATAAGCTGATGAGTCTATCGTAGGATACAAATATAGGTGGTTTGAGCTTATATGTGCAAGGGTTTTTGATTATAATGGATCAAATGTCCAGACAATTTCATCGTGGCCTAATCAGAACTGCGATAAACTTGGCAGGTTGAGTGATTTAATGCTGTCTTATCCCTCTGGTCAACGACATGTGGAGCTGCTACATTTGTGTGGACGGTAGGTTTAGTCAAAGATCTATTATCATTACCCTATGTCAATTAAAAGAAAAGTTTACGACAAGGAGTTCAAGATTCGGGCGGTTCGCCGGAGTTACGAGACCGAAAGCATAGCCGTCCTGGCCAGTGAGCTTGGGATACGT
>JBFGVE010000003.1:0-60529 GCA_041565275.1 Bacteroidia bacterium | reverse complement strand
GATGATTGCTCACCATTTTCCGCCTATGGGTGGTCCTGGAATCAACCGGTCTCTTCAATTTACCAGGTACTTGCATTCGATGGGGTATGAAATCCACATTCTTACTGTCACTTTAAAGGATATCGAAGAAGGGGTTTATCCCAGCGATCCAACATTGCTGAACGACCTTCCCGAGGGCGTAAAGATCCATCGGGTTCCATCGCGTCGCCCAGAGCGTTTCCGTAAAGCAATGATCCGGGTCAAACTCTTTCGTATATTCTGGTACCTGCTTTATCCCCTCTTCTGGGAACCTGCAGCCCGTTGGCCGGGAGCATGTCTGCCGGTCGCAAAGAAGTTGATCAAGGAAGAAAAAATCCCCCTCATTTACACTTCTTCCGGCCCCTTTGCAGCTGCACGACTTGGTTATCTCTTAAGAAAGTCAACTCCTGTTAAATGGGTCTGTGATCTCAGGGACCCTTTCACAGATGCCTATTTTTTTTCCTGGCCTTCTAAGCTTCATTGGTATTGGTGCCGCCGTCAGGAGCGGAAGTGGTACAACCGGGCTGACAAACTCGTTGTTTGCACACCAGCCATGGAAAGGCTCTACCGAAAGCGAAATCTTGTACCAGATGACCATATGACTGTTATAACCAACGGATATGGATAGGAATGACTCAATACTTCGTATTGGTTATTCGGGGAGCCTGAATGGTCATCGCCCGGGTTCGGAATTCGTTCCGCGGTGGCGTGCCATTACAGATTGGATCTGGACCTACCGCAACCGAACCTTGCAGCACCATACCCGGTCAGGTTACTATCTTCTTCGAGGATTACATAAATTCAAGGAGCAGTTCCCGGAGTTAGCACCAGATCTGCAGGTCCAATTGTGGGGACTCATTGACCCTATCAATGCTGAACAGGCTCTTTCCATGGGTGTTGACCAACTCGTTGAGATCGGGGGCTATTATTCAAAGCAAGAAAGCATCGCACGATTGGCCGCTTGTGACGTCTTATTTCTTCCCCTGGAAACTTCTGACGACTCGCTTTTCATTCCTGGAAAAATATTTGACTACCTCAAGATCGGGAAACCAATACTTGTGCTCGGTCCGAACTCGGACTGTACGCATATCATTGAGCGGGCAGGTCTCTGTATCCGCATAGATCCCGAAAATCAGGACGAGATTGCAGATACCCTGGCCCAATTGATCCGGAATAAGGCAAAGTTGAGGGAAATTTACAAGAGTGATAAAGTGTATATTGAGAATACATTTCACTTTCAACATCTTGCCAAGCAGATGGCCAATGTTTTTGAAGAAGTGTTGAATCTATAGGTAATGCCCAAACGCAGAGATCCTGAAAAGTTAGAGATGATCCAACGGGCGACAACAAAATTGGTAGTCAAGACTGGATTCACAGGATTGAAAATGGCCGAAGTTGCGTCAGAGGCCGGATTGGCCACAGGAACAGTATATATCTACTATAAGAGCAAAGAGGTCCTGGTAAATGAGGTTTTTATGAAAACGAGAAAAGAAATCGCAGATCTCCTCCAGAACCCAAACCTCCAGAGAGATACATTTTATGAAACCTTTGAAGCGATCTGGTTAACCTATTTCCACTTTTGCCATCAACAACAGGATAAAATACAGTTTATAGAGCAGTTTAGGTACAGCGGAATGATCTGGGCCAACAACCTCCAAGTGTCCGACGGTTATTTTGAAAAATATGATCAGTTCCTACTGAAGGGGCAGAAGCAAGGGTTTTTACGGCGGATGGAACTAGGAACAATGAAGGCCCAGCTTAGAGGGGCATGCCACGAAATAGTGAAGCAATTACGCAAGGACCGTGTCCGGTTATCAGATTCCCTGCTCGATCTATGTTTTGACATGGCCTGGAACAGCGTAAGAAAGTAAAGATCATGCCTTTCATTTGCTATTTTTGAAGGTATGATCCGGAAATTAATATTTCTTCTCTCTCCATTCCTGGTTTCTTCTGTTCTGTTTGCCCAGCAAGGACACTACTACCAACATGAATTATTTCATACACCCTCTGCTGGTTCTGAAGCAGATTACGATGCGGTGATGGGCCTGAGCGGTCCCTCAAACCCAAGGCACACCAATAAGCACTTCATGCGCAGAGAAGTTTACGGTTTCTACCCCGGTTGGTGTGGAACGAGTTGGAAGTTTTTAGACTATGGGCTTTTACCAATGGTCGCTTACTACGGCTATGTCGTTGACCCAGCCACCGGATCCTATAAAAGCCTTTATTTCTGGAAGACCACCCGTATGATCAACCGCGCCCATGAGAAGGGTTCAGCGGTGGAGCTTGCGGTTGCAACCGGATCAAAAGCAGCTAACCGTCAATTGTTAAACAATTCTCAATCGGTAACGACTTTGGTGGACAGTGTAGTGGCTTTGGTACGACTTCGCGGCGGAGACGGTGTCTGCCTTGATTTTGAAGCCCTACCCGGTGATCAACGCGATGCTTTTACCAAGCTGGTTCGCCAATTGAAAGACAGCCTGGCAAAGCACCTGCCCAAAGTCGGCATCACGGTTTGTCTTCCCGGAAAGGATGAAGAAAAGGCATTTGACGTTAATTCTCTTCGTCTGCTGGTGAACCGGTTTGTGGTAAAACCTTACGACTGGAAGGGTAGCCTGACAGCCGGGCCGGTAGCCCCTCTGTGGTCCGGGAGTTATTGGGAGGATAAGAGCGTTGACGCCTGCATTTCCAATTGGTTAAAAGCAGGTATCCCCAAAGAGAACATGATTCTCAGCGTTCCCAATTATTCTTGGAAATGGAAGCTTCACCCGGATACATCACTCGGAAAGCAGTTTGAAAGGCCCCCTGAATTGATTACCTATAGAAACCTCAAACGAAATTACAATTATTCGGTTGAGCTGGATCCGGTGGGCCGGGAGAACTGGTCCGCTTTCAGAGATCCAAGTGGCAGTGGTTACGAGATCAGGATCTCGGATGGAACCAGTATTCAAGCCCGCTATGATCTGGTCAATGACCGAAACCTCGGTGGGGTAGCGATTTGGGCGCTGGGGTACGATTATGGCTTTGATGGTCTGTGGGATATTCTGAGAAATTCCTTTTCTCAGTCTGTGAAGGACGATGTAGAAGGATTTGCTGTGGAGTCGAAAAAAAATGATCTGTTGGTAGGGTCGGACAGTGGGAAGACGAGGGAGCGTAACCAAAACAATTGGATCCCTATGCTGTTTGGGAGCGTTTTCCTGATCATAGTCTTGTTCATCTTGAAGCGAGTCATGTGACTGTTAATTCCTGCCAGGATTAAAATCGGAGAGTCATGATATGGAGGAACATACGCGTGAGATGACTATCTTGCGTGACAGATAAGAGCAGAATAGGATCCATGAACTTCAATCCTTTGCATTCTCCTGCTGTGGACCAGACTGGCGTCCATGAGCGCGTATCTAAATTCCGCAAGCGGAGTATTAAGAAATCGTCCAAAGTAGATGCATTGAAGCTGGCTTTGAGTATGATAGACCTAACAACCTTGGAAGGTGCAGACACTCCCGGGAAAGTGAGGCAAATGTCTTACAAAGCGATGCATCCTCACCTTGCTTATCCCGGGCTTCCGAGTACTGCCGCAGTTTGTGTCTACCCCACTCTGGTAAAGATAGCAACTGAAGCATTGAAAGGGTCTGGCGTCAAGGTGGCAGCAGTAGCCACAGCTTTCCCGGCCGGACAATCACCCCTTTCTGTAAAATTGGAAGACACTCGCTTTGCGGTTTCCAACGGTGCTGACGAGATAGATATGGTGATCGCCCGTGGTGAATACCACCGTGGCAACTACAGCCGTGTCTATGACGAAATCGCAGCTATCAAAGAAGCTTGTGGCAACGCCCGATTGAAGGTAATCCTTGAAACTGGCGAATTGGGTTCCCTAGACCACGTACGCCGTGCCAGTGATATCGCTATGCATGCCGGAGCTGATTTTATCAAAACATCGACCGGCAAGATTTTCCCTGCAGCCACTTTCTCTGTTTCCTTGGTGATGCTGGAAGCCATTCGTGACTTCTACTATGATACGGGCAAAATGATCGGCATGAAACCTGCCGGAGGGATCAGAGAGGCCAAAACTGCAATCACCTATTTGGTAATGGTAAAAGAAACCCTCGGCCAGGCTTGGCTTACCAATGAATGGTTCCGTTTTGGTTCTTCTTCATTGATCAATGATCTCCTTCGCCAAATTGTAAAGCAGGAAACCGGTGTTTATCAAAGCTTTGATTACTTTTCCATTGACTGACTATGGATGATAATAAAAGACCTGCTCCCTCTCTTCAGTTCAAAACAGACTGGGAATACTCTCCAGCTCCTCAGGGTACCGGCTTCGTTAAGATCAAGGAGCGCTACGAGTTGTTTATCAATGGAAAATGGACCAAGCCCCGATCGGGGAAGTATTTCCCAAGTATCAACCCTTCCAGCGAAGATCAACTGACTGAAATTGCAGAGGCCAATGCAGATGATGTGGACCGTGCTGTAAGTGCTGCGCGGAATGCGTATGAAAAATATTGGAGGAGGATGTCTGGCAAAGACCGCAGTAAATACCTTTACCGGATTGCCCGAATGCTCCAGGAGCGATCACGTGACTTTGCCGTAGTGGAATCTATGGACGGTGGCAAGCCCATCAGGGAATCTCGTGATGTGGACATTCCCCTGGCAGCAAGCCATTTTTTCTACTATGCTGGTTGGGCTGACAAGCTGGAATATGCATTTCCGGGGCGGAGTGTGTCTTCTCTCGGGGTAGTAGGGCAGATCACCCCCTGGAATTTCCCACTTTTAATGGCTGCCTGGAAATTGGCACCAGCTCTGGCAACCGGAAATACAGTGGTCCTGAAGCCTGCAGAAACAACTTCCATCACTTCATTGATGCTTGCGGAGTTGATCCAAGAAGCTGATCTTCCGCCTGGCGTAGTCAATGTAGTGACTGGTCACGGTGGCACTGGTACCGCCTTGGTCAATCATCCAGATGTCAACAAAATTGCTTTCACTGGCTCGACCGAAGTGGGAAAGATCATTCAGCGTGCCATCGCGGGCACTGGTAAGAAGTTAACTCTCGAACTAGGTGGTAAAGCTGCCAATATTATCTTCGAAGATGCAACCATTGATCAGGCAGTTGAGGGCATTATCAATGGAATCTACTTCAATCAAGGACATGTTTGCTGTGCAGGTTCCAGACTTTTTGTCCAGGAATCAGTCTTTGACAAGGTAATTCACAAACTAAAAGACAGGATGGAAACCCTGATCATGGGTGATCCTTTGGACAAAAATACCGATGTGGGAGCTATCAATTCTTTGAAACAGCTCAGGAAGATCCGGGAGTATCTTGAGATCGGAGTGAAAGAAGGTGGAGAATTGTACCATACTTCCTGCTCTATTCCCAGCAAGGGTTATTGGGTAGCACCTTCGCTGTTCCTCAATGTTTCCCAATCCAGTCGCATCGTCCAGGAAGAGATTTTTGGACCCGTATTGGCAGTGCAGACTTTTCGAACAGTCAATGAGGTCATCAAGAAGGCGAACAATACCCCTTTTGGGCTTTCGGCTGGTGTCTGGACAGACAAAGGCTCCAAAATATTCCAATTGACCAATCAACTGCGGGCCGGAGTCGTTTGGGCCAATACTTTCAACAAATTTGACCCTGCTTCCCCCTTTGGTGGTTATAAAGAAAGTGGCATTGGACGGGAAGGCGGACTCCACGGCCTGAGCGCTTATCTGAATTATCACAAAATAATATAAATGTCAGAGGATTACAGAGATAAAAGATTGAATGTTGCTCCCGGTACCCATGTTTCTGTTCAAAAAACATATAAGCTTTACATTGGCGGAAAATTTCCACGCACGGAGTCAGGCAGGTCTTTTCCGGTTTTAGATGAGTCCGGCCACTTGATCGCCAATATGTGCCTTGGCTCGGAAAAGGATTTTCGAATTGCAGTGGAAGCAGCTAGAAAAGCCGAAAGTGGTTGGGCTGGTCAGCCAGCATACACCCGCGGCCAAATCTTATATCGAATTGCAGAAATGTTGGAAGGTCGCAAATACCAGTTCCTGGATGAGTTGCAACAAACCGGTGCAACTTCCGAAGATGCAGAACATGAGGTTAATGCTTCAATTGATCGATTGGTCTACTATGCTGGCTGGTGTGACAAATACCAGCAGATCTTTAGCACTGTCAATCCTGTCTCTTCTTCCCATTTTAACTTTTCGGTTACAGAACCTATGGGTGTGGTTGGCGCATTTGCTCCCGAAGAAAACGGACTGATCGGGCTAATTTCTGTCATAGCTCCTGTGATCGGAGGTGGCAACGCCATTGTCGTACTCGCTTCAGAAAGTCACCCGCTTAGTGCCATTTCATTTGCCGAGGTTCTGAATTCATCTGATGTTCCGGGTGGGGTCGTCAATATTCTTACCGGACGCCGCACCGAATTGATCAAACATTTTTCTACCCACAAAGATGTCAATGCCATGATTTATGCTGGCAGCGACAGCGCAGATCTGAAAACAATTCAGGAAAATGCCACCGAAAATGTCAAGCGGGTCGTTTTCTGGAAAAATACCGATTGGTTGGTAGAAGACGCTCAAAGCCCCTATTTTGTCATGGACCTGCAGGAGATCAAAACTACATGGCATCCAATAGGAGGTGCATTTGGGGACGGGTCATCCTACTGAATAGACTACTGGTGTCATCGCACCAAGGTCACATCTCCTGTATATTCCCGGTCACCGATCCTGACGCGGTAGAAGTAGCCTCCTTCCGGGACAGCTTTGCCGTTCATGGAGTTTCCATTCCAACCTTCCATCTTGTTGTTCGAATCGTAGTGTTGTGCACCCCAGCGGTCGAAGATCTGGATATTGAACGTCTGGGATCCGCTGTACTCTACCAGAAACCGATCGTTGATGTTATCATTGTTTGGGCTGAATACGTTCGGGATGAACAGGTCAGGTGCGAAGATGATATATGGACCGTGAACAACTTGGTCATTGCAACCGAGGGAGTTGGACGCGATCAGGGTGACTACAAATTCGCCAATGGAGTCAAAGGTATGACTGGGATTATCCAGATCAGAGGCTGTTCCATCCCCAAAATACCAGGTGTAAGAAACTGCGCCCTGGCTCTGATTGATGAATTGTACCGTGGTATTGGGTAGAGGAAGTTCAGCAGGGAAGGCTTCAATGGAGGTAAATTCTGCTATTGGCGGGTCTATTACTGTGATCTCCATCTCATCAGTTGTGGCAGTGCAACCACCGAAATTAGAAACGGTAAGTGATACATAATAGGTGCCCGGTGCTGCGTAAACGTGGTTGGGCTGAGACTCATTAGAGACATTACTGCCGTCGCCAAAGTCCCAAATGTAATTGACCGCATCGTCCGAAGCATCGAAAAAGTTGACAGTATGGGGGGTACACCCCTCTGTAGCCGAGCTTAGGTAAGCTGGGTTAGGAGTAGGGATGATCTCTATTGTGACCTCCATTGTATCCATGCAGCCACTTTCAGATGCGATCACCGAGTAAGTGGTAGTTTGCTCTGGCGTAGCTATCGGGGTAGCACTGTTATGATCATCGAGTCCTTCCATTGGGGACCACTGAAAATCAGCGCTTCCAATACCTGCAGTTGCAGTCAGTTGGACTGGTGAACCTTCACAGGCAGTATTGGTATCGGCTGTTGCATTCAGGCCAATCTCAGGGATGACCGTGACTATAACCGAATCGGTCGTGGAGCAGGGGCCAGTGCTGACAGTCATAGAGTAAACAGTGGATACTTGCGGATCAACCGTTGGCATGGCAATGGTTGGATCATCCATATTTGTATTAGGGCTCCAGACGATGAATACGTCCTGTGGATCAGCCGGAGGGGTAGTAGTGTAAAAATACCCACCCTGCAAGGTTAGAGAATCGCCGAGACAGTGGGTTATATTGTCTCCTGCTTCCGCTATTGGGGAAGGCAAAACGGTTACCAGTACATTGGCAGGGGCTGATTCACATCCCCATTCTGAGGTAGCGACCACAGTAAATGTGGTAGTTGTATCGGGGTTTGCTGTTGGATCCGCCAGCGTGTGATCGTTCAATACATTGACGGGGGTCCAGTCGTAAGTGAAAAGGGTACCGGGGGTACCGTCCTCGGCCTGAGCATCCAGAAGGACAGGTACTCCAAGGCAGGTTCCTGTATTCTGACCAGGATCAACCGTTGGTTGGGCATGGACCTCAACAGTCACTGAATCTGTATAGCTGGGACAACCATTAGAGATCACCGTCAAAAAATAGACCGTGGTAATGCCAGGGTTCACAAGTGGATTGGCAGCAGATGGGTTGATGACCGGGAATGGCGACCACTGGTAACTGTAAGAAGGGCCAGCATTACTTCCAAATCCTTCCAATTGTACTGTATCACCAAAACAGATGTCCCGGTCAGGACCTGCTTCTGCTACTGGGACCGGATTGACATGAACCGTTACAGTTGAATTTGTATCCACAGTAGTGAAATCACTTTTGCAGCCATTGCTTGCTGTAACGACTAGGGTATAAATAGTTGTCGAATCAGGACGGGCGCAAGGGTCGACAAGGGTTGAATCGGTCAACCCATCTGAAGGAAACCAGGAATAGGTAAACGGCCCGGCCATATTGGCAACCGTGGGTTGTAAATTCTGACAAGGAGCATTGTCACCACATAGAATAATGTCTTGTCCGGCATCTACGATAGGCTTGGCAAGAACTTCAACCCAAACAGAGTCAATCTCACTTATACAACCATTTGCATCTACCGCGTAGACATAGTACCAAGTAGAGGAAGTAGGGTTGACCAGCGGATCATTGTCAAAGACAGAATCAATCCCACAGTTTGTCAGACTACATGACCATTGGTAAGAGTAACCTGGATTTCCTCCGGAGGCAGTGGCAGTTACGGTGGCTCCGCCTTCACCTTCACAGAAGGTAACAGAAGGGCCGACCGAAACGGTTGGAGGAGGAATGTCGGCAACGATCGCATTCGCCGTTACCTGGCAGTTATTGGCATCCGTAACGGTGACATTGTAGGATCCAGGGGTCAGACCTGTTGCCTGCTGAGTCGTCTGTGCGTTGGGATCATCCCATAGGTAGGTGTATCCACCACTACCGCCAGAAGGAAAAACAGAAGCCGTTCCGTTGTCGGCCGTGGTCGCGCAGGAGTTGGCAGTGGTGGTGGTATTGGCCGTCAATGGTTGCAGGATTGTAATTGCTTGGGAGTTTATTGGAGAGGTACAACCATTCTCAGTCACTGACAGATTAATAGTCTTTTGGCCGGGAGTGCTCCAGGTGACACTGTGTGGACCCTGGCCTGAAGCACTAGCAGGGGTTCCACCAGCAAAGTTCCAGCTAAAAGCAGCGCCCGTTCCGTTGTGGCCGGTATATGTAAAGGTGATCGGATCGCCAAAACACGTCTGAGAGGAACTGGTAAAAGAAGCACTTGGGACAGGATAGACAGTTACACCCACTGTGTCTACTGATGTACAGCCGTCGGTTGTATCCGTAGTGGTCAGGATATACTGATGGACAGTTGTGGTTGTGCCGGCATTGATTAAAGTGATAGATGGATTGGCAGAAGTAGGTGAACTAAGGCCTGTAGTCGGAGACCATGAATAAACCTCGTTGGCAAGGGGCGGAGCTCCGATCGTCCCGGAACCACCTGAACAGATAGAGATGTCTGGTCCGGCATTTGCCTGTACATTTATGCTGAAGGTCGTGGAACCGGAATCAACTGTAGAGCATCCGCTGGAATCGGTGGTCAACAATTGGTAATCATAAGTTCCGGTAGCTGCATATGAATGTGTTACGCATGAATCGTTCGCTCCGGGATTAGCAGAAAGGCCACCACTACCTGTCCACTGGAATGTGAAAGGTGGGACCCCGGTCGAAGGTGTTGCACACAGTGTAACCGTTCCACAACTTGGGTTGGCCTGGGTAATGCCAGATATCACATCTTGGACAATAATCTGAACGGTAAATTGACTCTGCCCGATAATCGGGCAGGCATCGTCTTGAACTGTGACCTGAAAAGCATAAACGCCAGCTGCAGGGGGAAGCCAACAGAAGGTTGCACTCAGACCTTGGCTAGCGAGGCCTGTAATAGTATCTGTATTGGCTGGATTGCCGGTTTCAAAAAAAGTGCCACCGGGGATATTCTGGTTCCAGAAGATGGTCATAGTCTGGCCCAGATCTGGGTCCACAGCAGCCAAATCAAAGCAAAGACTGTCCCCAAGGCAAGTATTGATCACATACCCTTTGGTTAAACCCGTACTTGGGTTCGAGATGGAGTCAATTGACGGCAAGGTATTGGCACAAGGAATAGTAGTCATCTGAATATCCCGAACGATGGTATTGATCAGGGCACCATTTCGCCACTCTTCTACATATACACACATAACCCCTACCACCCGGGAACCGGTTGGATTTGGGAGAACTGTGATATCACCAGTTGCCGAGTTGATGGAAACATCCCAGGTAGGTCCGAGTGGTTGGCCTGGAGAGTAACCGGCTCCGTAAGATACTTGGTTGTCAAATTCATCAAAACAAGGGCCGAGTGAGTAAGAAAGCGAATCACCTTCAGCATCGGTTGCACCCTGATTGAAGACGTATGGTTGACCTTCGCAGATATATGGAACAGGGGGATTAGAAAATTGAGGCGAGCTATTGCAAGGAGTAATATTGGTATTCAGAGTTGTTTGAGAGATGCCCATTCCGTCGTTAGCAGCACCGGACGTTATTGCTTGATTCCGGCAGCAGGTTCCCCAGGAAATGGTAAAAATACAGTTGGGCTGAGAACAAATGTAGTAGTCCCTGTACCAGTAAAACTGCTGGGTACCATTGATTTGGGAGTTGCTGTTGACACACTGTGTTTGGGCATTGGGACAAACAGGGGTCACCTCAGTAGTGACCTGAGGGGACACATTACCCACTAGAATAGGTTGGCCACAGCCTGGTGTCTGTGGTTTAAAGCTGATCGTATTAGGGATGCTAAACTGTCCGGAACAGTCTCTGTATGCACTGAGGTGGACCCGTATGGTGCACGCATCCAGACACTCATAGGTGAGGTCAACCCCCATCAAGTGGGAGGCCACTGAATGGTTTGGCCGAAAGGCGAGCATTACCAAGGACAGAATCGCAAAAATCGAAACTCTTTTCATAACCTTTATGAGCAGTGGTACTTATGCAATGATACTTAACTTAAAATAAATCGGCGGATAGTCAGCGAACAAGGCCGGTTGACCTGCAAATTATATTCGTATGGTTAAATTTAAGGTAAAGACCACAGGCAAACAAAAAGACAGATCGTACGGGCGAAAAAGATGTGTGAACAGTAACCAGTTACAGAGACGATCAGGGTCTATTTCCATGTCAATACCTGCTCTTGTTTCTCTTGGTGGAGAAAAAGTTTGATGATTTGCTGTACATCCCTATTATCCATCTTTTCATGCAAGCATTTCAGCAAAAGTTGGGGATCATTGTTGATCAGTTCTCTTTCCAGGAAGCCGTAGCCCAAATATTTACCATTCATGACCCCCACCAAGCTTTTCTCGTTTTCATGTCTGCCCCGGTCTATGATCAGCATATTCACATGTCGATATCTTATTTTTTGTAGTACTTGCTCAACCCGAATATTGTATTCCCTGGGACTCTCTTTACCCACACATGCACCTCGGCACTTATGGATAGAGTGGTAAAAACAGGGACCATTGAAACGGTGAATTCCCAGATGACGTTGGCACAGTTCGAAATCCTGTAGCATCCGCTCAAGAAATCCCTTGGCTTCTTTTGCACTGGCAAAGGCTGCTTCCGCCTCTACCCTTTTGTTTTTGAGCCGCTCTACCCACAACTGCAGATAACCTTCTTCGTTACGGGCGGAGAATACTCCAAAGCTGAACACTGATCGGCGCTGGGCTCGGTTGTAGATCGGTTTGAATTGCTTGATTTCCTCTGACTCTTTTAAGAGTGCCACCAACTCACTGCCAGTCACCTCATAGCGGATATGATCGATCTGAGCTTTCATTCTCACGGCTCTGGCGGTATTCTGGCTGCTAAAATGGCTCAGTATGCGGCTTCGGATATTCACACTTTTTCCTATGTAGATCAAGTCACGGCGGGAATTGTAGAAATAATAGACTCCAGTGGTACGGGGAAGGGCGTCGATCATCTCTTTGTGACGACTAGCTTCCGGCCCCAAGCTACCAGGAGCCTCTTTTCCTATGGTCAAGGAGGCCTCTTTCTTCATTTTCAAAAGGATCTCTAACAGATGGGTCGCTGCTCTGGCATCCTCAAGAGCACGATGTTGGACCCGGAGGGGGATATCCAAGACCTGACATAAATTTTTAAGGGAGTAAGACCGCTGCACAGGCAAAATTTTGCGAGACAAGGTCAGGGTGCAGAGAACATCTTTTTTGTAATTGTATCCCAGCTCTCTGAAAGCGTGACGAAGAAACTGGTAATCGAAACGGGCGTTGTGTGCTACCAGAATCCGCCCTTCAGTCATTTCAACTACGCGCCTTGCAACTTCGAAAAACATGGGAGAACTCTTCACCATTGGATCATTGATCCCAGTGATTTCGCTGATTCGAAAAGGGATTCGACGTTCAGGGTTGATCAGGGTAGAAAATTCCTCTTCCACTTCCTCACCATTGTGAAGCACAATGGCAATTTCAATAATCTTATCCGATTTGACGGTTCCTCCCGTTGTTTCCAGATCAATAATTGCGTACATCCCTCCACGAATTTATCAATAAAGAACAAGATAGCTTCTTGGGCTAAGAAAGATCATTTATTGCCTTGAAACTATTGATTTTCTCAGTTTTTTTGGCCATTTTCACTTCTTATAGTTTTAGACATTTTTTCTCACGCAATAATGACTAAAGAGCTCACTTCGACACTTCAAAATCCCACCCTCACTGATTTGCATCAGATCATTCTGTTCAATGATGATGACAACTCTTTCGACTGGGTAATTAAAAGCTTGGTTGATGTATGCGAACATTCATTGGAGCAAGCGGAGCAGTGCGCATGGATTGTTCATTTTAAAGGTAAATACATCGTAAAGAGTGGCCCGAAAGCGGATATGATCGAGCGGTGTATTGCTTTGCTGGACCGCGGTCTTACCGCTGAAGTACAGGGTTCTATTTGACTCTCTTTTTAAAACGATATGATGACTTCCGAGCAGGATAATTCTCCTTCCGATAACACAGTCCAGCCAGAGGATGACCCAGGGTCTCTGTCTGCAAAGAGAGCAGATACTCCAACAAAAGATGTTCTAAATGAAGAATCAAGCGACTCTGAAAAGGTCGATCGAGTTGATATGACTGTTATTGATCGTGCGAGTCGCGCGGCCAAGATCGCCCGGAAAATGGCCCAAATCAAGGAATTTAAATCTGCATATTCCTCCGGGACTACCATTGATCTAACTGACCTGACCGAGGATTCGGATATCTCTGCAAACAATAGCCTAACAGAAGATTTCCCCGACTCAGAATAATTCTTTATGTTGGGGTAAATTGGAACATCCCTTTTCATGAGTAAGCTATTTTCTGCTTTATTGCTTCCTTTTCTCGTATTTCCCTTTCATCCCTTTCATCTCCATGCTCAAACAGGGTCAGGCCTTGTCAAGGGAGTGGTGAAAGATGTAAACGGAGAAGTACTTCCATTCGCCACCACCCTGTTACTCAATAAAGCTGACTCCAGCATGGTCAAAGCGGGATACACTGACGATAAAGGGAAATTCGTTCTGTCCCCGATCCCTGGCGGGGAGTATTTCCTCAAGGTCACTTACACCAGTATGTCCCCGTATTCCTCGGAGATTTTTACCCTATCGAAAGGCGAAGAGAAAGAAATACCCCCAATCGTGCTGTTATCCTCAGGTTCAGAACTAAATACAGTGAGCATTCAGGCTCAAAAGCCTCTGATCACTATCAAACCGGATATGACCGTCTTCAATGTGAGTTCCAGCATCAATGCCATAGGTTCCGATGCCATGGAATTGCTTCGCAGAGCTCCCGGGGTCATCGTAGACAACAATGACAACATAATCTTGCAGGGAAAGAATGGGGTCCGCATTTACTTAGATGGAAAACCTTCTCCACTTTCTGCCTCTGACCTTGCTGCCATGCTGAGGGGAATGCAATCGAGCCAGATCGAATCGATTGAGATCATTACCAATCCCTCCGCTAAATATGATGCTGAAGGCAATGCCGGCATTATAAATATTGTCATGAAAAAGGACAAGAGCCTCGGTGCCAACGCGAACCTTGATCTCGGATATGGAGTCCAGCGCTATTCCAAGTATAATGGTTCCCTCTCTGCAAATTACAGGAGTCGCAAAGTCAACATTTTTGGCACCTTGGGTGGGAACACGGGTCTTCGTTACAACTTTCTGGACTTCTACCGTATTCAGCAAAACACTGTCTATGATCAAAGAACCGACATGATCAATGATGGAACCAATTACAATGGAAAAATAGGGGTCGATTTCTTTGTCTCTGATAAAAGCACCCTAGGCTTTATGACCAACGGATTTTTGGCTGATGGCTCTTGGAGCAGTACTTCTACAACCCAGATCCGAAACCAGGATACAGATACACTCCAGGGTGTACTCGCAGCCTTAAGCGACAGTGAGCAAAAGCGGTACAACACCAATTTCAATCTCAATTACAAGTTCAACAACAAGGAGAAGGGTACCAGTTTGAACATTGATGCTGACTATGGCTTCTTTGATTTGGATAACACCGCTTTTCAGCCCAATACATACTTCAATGAAAATTTATCTGTCATTACCGGAGAGGCTATTTTCACGACCGTAGCACCAACAAACATTGATCTGGCAACCTTCAAAACAGACTATGAGCGGAATTTCCTGAAAGGCAAACTGGGGCTGGGTGCAAAGGCATCTTATGTCAAGACCTCTAATGACTTTCAATTCTTTGACCGCTTCGATGGGGTAGATACATTGAATCTGGACCTGAGCAACCAGTTCGATTACACAGAAAATGTCAATGCATTTTACGCAACCTGGCAGCGACAGTATGGCAAGTGGGGGGTGAGTGGCGGTCTTCGTGCCGAGCAAACCAATTCCCTTGGCGTATTGACCAGCACTCAGGTTACTGGCAATGATACTGTAGACCGCCACTACCTGAATCTCTTCCCTTCGGGAGGCTTGACTTATCAAGTGAACCGAAAGAACCTCTTCCGGATCAACTACAGCCGCCGCATTGACCGGCCTCGCTATGAGAATCTCAATCCTTTTCTTAACAGATTAAATGAACTCTCTTACCGACAGGGAAATCCATTTCTTCAGCCGCAATATTCCAATGTTCTGGAATTGACCCACGTCCTCAACTACCGTATCACTACTTCCCTGAAGTACAGTTATACCACTGATCTGATGACCCAGATCACAGATACAATTGAGGGAAGCCGAACCTATTTGACCACCCTGAACTTGGCCTCCCAGGAAGTGATCAGTCTTTACTTTAGTCTTCCGCAAAGTGTTACAGATTGGTGGAGTACCTTTACAAATACAGGTGTCTATAGGACACGCAATGTCGGAGATTTTAGTGAGGCAGGGGAAATAGGAAAAGAAATTGACTTCTCCCAGATTACCTGGAGCATTTACCACCAGAGTACCTTTAAGCTGCCCAAAGACTTTTCGTTGGAGCTTTCAGGGTTTTTCAACTCTCCCTCTATCTGGGGAGCCAATTTCCGAAATCGCTCTTTTGGAGGTATGGATGTAGGAGCACGCAAGCTTTTCCTGGACGGTAGGGGCAGTATAAAGATCTCGGTAAGTGACTTCCTCTATACCATGCAGTGGCGGGGGATACAGGAATACGGCGGATTGTACTTCGATGCTAGTGGTGGCTGGGAAAGCCGGCAGTTCAAGGTCAACCTGACTTACCTGTTCGGGAACGATAAAGTCAAGAGTGCCAGGAAGCGAAATACTGGATTAGATGACGAAAAAAGACGCGTAAATGAGGGTAGTGGAGGACAAGGTGCCAGGTAACCTATTCTCACTGAATTTCTTCTAGGAAGTCAAATTTGTATTTGACTTCTTTCTTTTGCCCGGGATCCAGGGTAATTTTCCACGTAACTACTTTAAGACTTGTTGCCGCATCGAGTGTGGTGATCTTACCTCCCCCATCAGCCGTAATATCCCCCTTAATTTCACGTCTAACATCAATTTCGACGTATTTCCCAGAGAGATTCAGAACGATGATCCTACCATCAGCACCTAATTCAATGTACTTTTTCTCGCCAACCTTGATGGGCTTCTTTCCACGCTTCCTTTCGATATCAACACAACTGACTTTTAATCCATTCTCCGTCCCGAAATCCAGTTCAATGGGACCATTATCCATAGCGTTATCCGTTGATAAATTAGCGATGTTTCGATTGTTTTCGTCGATAACAGCATATTGGTCGCACAGAAAGGAGTTGTTGCCCGGTAGTTGGAAGCGCATCAGACTCCTTGCCGAGAAGTCAATGCGGCTACCGAGGACGGTGGACTCCCAAGGGATACGGGCCTGATAGGTGGATTCGTAGCTCAACTCCGTCTTGCGGAAGTTGACTAATATTTCATCACCTTTCTCCAATGAGAGTTCTCCCAATTCCATAATTTCCCCACTTAACTGGCCTTCTGCCAGAACACTACCTGTGGAAACTTCCACTTCAACCGGCGAAAGGTCGAACAACTGATTGTACAACAACACTTTCTGCTCGAGATAAGCTTTTTCACTGCTGATTACCCGGATTTGGCAAACTGGGCTCCAAGAAATACCTTCGTGAAGGCTAAACAACTCGACAGGAACGAAGGGGGCATCCTTGTTTAATTTGATTTCCAATACCCGATCACCCGACCGTTTCTTGATCTGGTAATCAGAAAATGAGTCAATGATTATCTGTCGGATTTGATCAAGAGTTAGAAAATAATCGGCTCCATCTGACCCATGTAAGAGCAGAATCCCCTTTTTCTCATCTAACCAACGTACATTCCCATCGATCTCATCATATTCGTCTCCAATCTCATAGACCAAGGAGATAGAACGGCTTATGTTGGCCTTGAGTACATCTGCCCAATTCTCAACTGGAAGCATTTTTAAGATAGAATCCCTGTGGAAACGAACCCACATGACGCCAAAATCACCATTGGCGATCAAATTTATCTTTTTAGGGTCCATCTCATACTCGAGAGGGATCTTGGCTTTCTGTTGGTAAAAACGAATGATCCCTTTTTGACCTACCTGCACGGCATCCTTGAAGACAGTAATCTTATAGGGGCTCAGGGAATTGGATTGAGCCCAAAAAGAAACAGGAACGAAAAGGAGGGCTAACAATGCTATGCTCTTTCTCGTTCCTGTAAGTCTCATGCTCTGGTTTTCGATAACAATATCGAAATCATTTGTTTCAACGTACTCCGTGCATTCCCTTTTTCAGGAAGGGAGAAAGTATAAATAGGATCGCTGATGCTCCCAAAGCGATATAGGCTACATTCATAAAGACACCAGTATAAATCGTTAAGGATTCAGCCGGTAATAGATTTTCGGAAGCCGTTTCCGTAGCGATAAATTTACCTGCCTGGTGAGCAACGGAAGAGGACAGAAACCAGATTCCCATCACAAAACCTACCAACTTAGCCGGTGACAATTTCGTCACCAGGGACAGCCCTACCGGAGATAAACACAACTCTCCCCAAGTATGCAATAGATAACCAAGGATCAAATAGATCACAGGGACCATACCCTCGGTAGCTGCGCCATCACTTACGCCCAAGACTACAAATCCAAGCCCCAGGAGCAAAACTCCAATAGCAAATTTGAGTGGTGCCGACGGTTCTAATTTTGCTTTGGCCAAAAATTGCCACAGGAAGGAAAAAAGTGGGGCAAACAGAATGATAAAGAGTGGATTTATCGATTGGAAGAAAGTGGTCGGCATTTCATTACCCATCATCATCTTGTCAACATTCTTAGCCGTAAAAACGTTGATAGCTGATCCTGCAAGTTCAAAAAAGGTCCAGAATAAAGCAGTGAAAAGGAACAGTACGGTTATAACAAACAGCTTATCCCGCTGTTCTTTCGACTCCTGCATATAACCCATGACGACCAAGGTGACCAAGCCACCAATCGAGACACCCCCCAAGATATAGTCCAGTACATCGTTGTGGTTGAGGAGGAGATAGACAATAGGGATAGCAACAAAGGAGCCTACATATACAAGGATCTCGTTCAAGGTGATCGGTCCCAGCCAGCCTTTTACTTTGGATGCACCTGTCTTGACAACTGATTTAACAGCACTTTTGGCGGGTTCATAGCCTTTGTCTTGAAATACGCCAGTGGCTAGTCCTACAAGAAATACAATCAGTCCCAGGACCATTCCTACTCCTGCGAGCCCAAATCCATAGTGCCAGCCTTCGATCTCTCCGATCACACCGCATGTGAGTGGAGTCAGGAAAGCGCCAATATTGATACCCATGTAGAAAATGGTGAAGCCTCCATCCCTCCGCGGATCGCCATCTGCATAGAATTTGCCTACAAAACTTGAAATATTCGGTTTGAAAAATCCATTTCCCAAAATCAGTAGCGCCAGAGCAATAAAAAAGATCGTCTCATCTTCGAAGGCCATAGCAAAGTGGCCTGCTGCCATGAGAATTCCACCCCAAAGAATGGACTTTCGATAACCCAATATGCGTTCCGCGATCAATCCTCCCAGTACTGGTGTAGCATACACCATGGCCCCGTAAGCTGCATAGATGGAATAGGCCATTTCTTCAGAGTATCCCATCCCTGTCATTGTGTCACCCTCTCCGGAAAGAACGAGCTTATCAATCATATACAAGACCAGAAGTGCACGCATTCCGTAATAAGAAAAGCGCTCCCACATTTCAGCAAAAAACAGAAGGAACAGTGCTCCTGGATGTATATCTTTGTTCAAGTAGATTACAACGCCAATCCAAACTATTATGGCTCCCCAGGCCAGTCCCATTAACTCATAAGGTCCCATAAGCTCTATTCAATGTATTTATTAAAGGAAATGTAGATAGAAAAAGGATGCGATCAGGTAACTGCTACCATTACCGACAAATCTAAATTTTTATTAACATATTCAAAAATTTTCTTGGTTTTACGCAAAACAGCCTGTTCCTACTTGTCATAGAATGCAAAAAAGAAATGATAACTTCACGGCTTCGACAGAAAAACAATGCTTCATGAATTTGGTAGCTCATTATTATTTGGACCGAGACCGTGTCAACAGTCACTTTGTTGTCGGAGTTGCCACACCTGACCTACTGTCAATCTACAACTCCAATCTCAGGATCAAAGCCCGCCACCTGAAGAAGATGAGCGAGGATCAGGCAGGTATGATCACTCCTCCATTCCTTTCAGGGCTATATCGACACTTCTTTGCGGATGGTATATTCCACCTTTCCCCCACCTTTGAAAGACAGACCAAGCGCATTTCCAATATGTTGAAGTCCTATTTCCCTGAGTTGAATATTCAGCGTAAGTTTTTTATAGCTCACATTCTTCTTGAATTGTTGATCGACAAGATACTGATCGATGACAATCCCGGTATCCTGAATTCCTATTATGGTCACTTTGGGGCGCTGCAGCCTTTTCGGGACCTGAGAAAGACCTCTGAGATCGCACTCGGAAGAAATTTGCCCAACTATGAGTCTTATATGCAAAAGTTTCTGCGGCTTCAGTACCTGTACAACTATGCCAAATTCGATCATATCTCCCGGGTACTGCAAAAGATCCTCCAACGAGTTGGGATCGACAACAACAAATATATGCAATCAGGGACCTTCTATCAATTGATGATTGATTATGAACAGGAGTTAATACCTGTAAAAGAAGCCTTTTTCGATGAAATCAGGTCATCTACTCCAGATTAAAGCTTCTTCTTTGGCTCACTCATAATAAAGTTATACTTCAAGATGGAAAGCACTGGGTAATTTAATTTACCTTGTCTGCTAATACATCCTCCAGTATTTTTGATCTCTTATCTCAGAATTTTTGAGTTTTATGCGTTTCAAGATCATAGCTTTGACATTGCTCTTTTTGGGAGCGGGGTTTTTGCTTCACGGGCAAAGTGTGCGAAAATATTCGAATGAATTCCTTAAGATCGGTGTAGGGGCACGTGCAGCCGCTATGGGAAATGCCCAAGTCGGGATTGTGGAAGATGTTACTTCCGGATACTGGAACCCTGGCGGTCTGAATCTTGCTCCTGATGCGCTTGAGATCGGCTTGATGCACTCCGAATATTTTGCGGGCATTGCCAAATACGATTATGCTGGGTTTACTATGCCCATCGGCGGAGGTCGTCGTTTCGGTGCTTCTGTTATCCGCCTAGGTGTAGATGATATTGCCAATACCCTCAACCTCGTCGATGCCAACGGGAACATAGATTTTGATGCCGTCGAGACTTTTTCCGTCGCAGACCTCGGAATTGTGTTGTCTCTGGCCCAAAAGTTTGACTTCCTGGGAGGTATGAATGCAGGTGCCAACTTTAAAATTGTTAACAGATCTGTCGGGAAATTTGCCAATGCCTGGGGTTTTGGCCTTGACCTGGGTGCCCGATGGGACTTAGATAAGCTTCAGATTGGCGTCATGTTGAGTGATGTCACCAGCACCTTCAATGCTTGGTCTTTTAATACTGAAACCTTCGAAGATGCTTTCGCACAGACCGGAAACGTTATTCCCGAAAATTCTCTTGAAATTACCCTTCCTTCCTTGAAACTGGGGGGAGGATATACCTTCTTGAGCGGAAAGAAGGTCAATGTACTGGTATCATTAGATACGGATGTCCATTTCGATGGCCAGCGCAATGTGATTGCCAACTTGGGTTCGGTGTCTGTTGATCCACACGCTGGTTTAGAAATCTCTTACAAAGAATTGGCATTCTTGCGAGGAGGATTCAAGAATCTGCAACGTACTCCCAATGATAAGGGAGAGGATACCTTCAGTGTTTTCCCGACTATGGGCGCAGGATTCCGTCTGAAAAACTTCACTGTGGATTATGCCCTCTCCAATGTCGGCAACTTTTCTCAAACGCTTTATTCGCATGTTTTTTCCCTTCGGTATACCTTCGCCCTACAGGGGGTTAAGTAGAGACAAACCCCTAATTACGAGGCTATTCGTTTGATTATTGGGCATTCTTTAAGTAGTTTTAGTAGTTACCAGAATAGGTGTAGTATTCGAAAACTCTTTACAGAAAATACTGAGATCTATGTGGAAGAAAGCGGCAGCATTGTTATTTTTATCTATGCTACTTTTCGCGGTGTTCGCAAACGGATTCCGCTCCAGCTCCCCTCTGCCTGCTACTCCTCCCCTATCTGCGGCCGGAGGATTTGAATACGGAAATAATTGGTATAACCCTGGTAACAACTATGTCAAGTTGAAGATCTGGGAAAACGGGGTCTACCGTGTCACCGCAGCAGATCTTGCTGCAAGTGGCTTCTCTCTAAACGGAATTGATCCCGCAAACCTCCATCTGGTGTTCAGAGGGGAAGAACAATACATTTATGTTGAAGAAACAGGAGGCGTTGTAGATTTTTTAGAGTTTTATGGCAAACGAAATGATGGTAAGGTAGACTCCATCATGTACCGCGATCCCAACTCTGGCCTCCACGACAACGATCAAATACCCAATATCCATCTCAGCGCATTTTCGGATACCTCAGCCTACTTTCTTACTTACGATAATTCGCCCGGTCTTCGTTATCAAACCTTCCTGGACACTAATTATTCCAGCTATCCACCTGAATCCTTTTTCCGTTACGAAGCCTACAAAGAATACCACCCCAATACCAGTGGAATCAATGCAAGCTGGAACAAAGCTGGTGGAGCCCAGTACGACCCCTTCCACATTCTGAATTCTTACTGGATAACCGGCGAAGGATATGTGGGCCCAGGCTTTTCAAGGAGCAATCGGCTGGCTATCAATATCCCCACGCCCTATCCCGCCAACATTGGCAATCCAAGCCTTGTCAAAAGCCGGATCTTTGGAAGATCCAGTTGGGAGCATATCCTAACTCTGGATGTCAACAACAATATCCTTCGGACTGATACCTTTTCAGGTGTGTATATCAAAACCCGTCAACTACTTTACAGCAATCCCCTTTCCGCAACGACTCAACTTGGCTTTCTTGCCACGGGGAATGAAAATAATACTGACAACAACAATTATTGCTGGTCTTCGATCGAATACGACAGGCTCTTCAATTTGGGAGCTGACAGTACCATCAAAATGGTTTCCTGGGACAAACCCAATTCAAGCTACTGTCGATTCGAGAATGTGACCGCTGACAACGAGGCCTGGATCTTTGATCTAGATGAACATACCCGAATTCAAGCTACCCTTTCTGGTGATACCCTCAAAGCGATTGTACCGGGTGGGTCCGCTCCACGCCAGATGCAGGTGGTAACTGACCGCGGGATCAAGAATCCGCTCATCGCACAGCCCAGTCTGGCAAACTTAAAAGATCCCGCCGGAGGCGCTCAATTTGTGATCATTACCCACAGATCCCTAGCAAATTCCGCCATAGCCTATAAAAACTACCGCGATACCAATACAGTCAATCAGCTTTCAGCCAAAGTGGTATTTGTGGATGAGATCTACGATGAATTCAGCTATGGGACCATTCACCCTTGGGGAATTAAGCGGTTCTGTAAGTATGCAATTGATAATTGGAACACTACACCCGAATATTTCCTTCTTTGGGGAAAGGGGCAGTACAAAACCCGGAATGCGCCAAAAAATATGGTCCCAACGCCTTGCTATCCCGCTTCAGATTACGAATACGTCTCCGATTTTGATCCAAATGTGAAAAATGCTGTACCAGAGGTACCAATTGGTAGGGTCAACTGTGAAAATAATATTGAAGGTTTCAACTACCTCAACAAGGTCAATGAGTACGAACACACACATTGGGCAGCCTGGATGAAAGAAGTTGTATTCCTTGGTGGCGGAGAGAATATCGGAGAACAAAATCCTATCCTGAATTACTTCAAAAACCAATATGGTCCTGTGGTGGCTGGTCCTCCTGCCGGTGGCCAATACAGTTATTATCAGAAATACAATACTGGCCAGGTTACCAATTCATCAATGCCCTCTACTGATCGAATCAATGCAGGAGTTAGTGTCATCCACTTCTTTGGTCACTCTTCCAGCAATATCTATGATGTAGATATCAAGGAACCGATCCTTTACCAAAACTACGGTAAATATCCTCTGATGATTGCATTCGGATGTTATGGAGGAGACTTTGTCGGGGATGGCAAGAGCTTTGGAGAACGATTTGTGCTTGAGCCTGAACGCGGAAGCATTGGGTACCTCGCAAACTCGACGGCAGGTTTCTTGAGCCCGCTCGGTAATCTGGGTACCAACATCTATCCTATGATGTTTGGATCCAATTATGGAGGCTCTATCGGAACCTCCATTAAAAATGCCTTACAAACCTATTGGAATGTCTCCTCCGGCCAAACCCTTCTCAACCATGCAAAGCAGATCAATCTACAAGGTGACCCGGCCATCCGTCTCTATTCTGCAGCAAAACCGGACCTTGAAATCACCGCGAGCGACGTCTACTTCAGTCCGTCGAACTTCTCTGCTGCCGACTCTGTATTTGAGGTCAATATAGTCGCCCGCAATCTAGGCCGGGTAACCCAAGACTCTTTCTATGTCAGTCTCCGCCAGCGCATTCCTTCCACTGGAGACTGGATAACCTATCCTTCCATCTACCATGGACCGATCGACAATATCGATACCATTTCGATGACGATCAACAATACACTGAATGCTGAAATGGCCGGGCTTAATACCTTTGATATTTTCATAGATTCTACTGACATTATTGACGAGTATCAGGAAAACAACAACCGAGTTCTATTTGACCATGTGGTCCCAGGCAATTTCCCTGCCATCCTGTTTCCTTACGATTTTGCGGTAGTGGAAGATAACCGGGTGAGCCTTTCGGCTTCTGCCTTCGTCATGGGTACACAGCTCGAAATACCTTATCTATTTGAAATCGACACCACTCCGACCTTCAATTCCCCGGCTTACACAGCTTCCCCCACAGTGAAGGGTTCTTTCAATTTTGCAGAGTGGGATGTTCCCTTCACACTCACAGACAGCATGGTGTATTATTGGCGGGTAAGATTACAAGATATCTTGCCGGCTACCTGGGCCAGTGCTTCATTCAAGTATATCAATACTAAGAATGGCTGGGCCCAATCGCGCCCTCCACAATTCTTCAGCGATCCTACCAAGACCATTGCAATGGATAAGGTTAACCATATCTGGAACTTTGATCAGTATGCGGTGGAACTTCATGCATTTGTCAACCAAGGGAATCATGGAGCTTACCGCCTTGCAAACGGTGCTTTTTCCAGTACTCTGCCTTCCCAGAATTACTCTGGTATTCTTCACACAGCCATCAGGTCCAAAGACCTCATTCCCACCGTTCAGCGAACTTTATTTGGGGATTGGATCTATTCTGAAATGCCCGATACAGAAGGCGATGTCACCAATGCCCTGTTCAATGTGGCTGAAGGTGATTACTTTCTCGCAGTCAGTGAAGGAAATCCTGAAGCTCACTTATGGAGTGACCAGTTAATTAGGGCATTTGCCTTAATCGGAGGAGACACCAATAAAATCAAAAGCATCCCATCCGGCAATTCTTTTATTATTTTTGGTAAAAAGGGGGAGCCCAACCAGGGAATTACTATCACGGAACCTAATATTTATGATGCCACTGCTGGTATATACAAATTTGATCTTCGTAAATCCCTCCAAACCAATTATTCCAGTGGTCACATTATTTCCACCTCTATCGGTCCCGCCACTCAATGGTTTGACATGACTTGGGATTGGAAATCCTTGGACCAGTTCCCTCAAGAATCCATAAAGGTCTCCGTCTATGCTGTTCGCACCGACAACACTGATTCCCTCGTTTATACTGGTCTTCCACTTGGCAATTATTCGCTTTTGGCAATTGACGCTTCTAGTTTCCCCTTTCTGAGACTTGAAGCCCAAACTCAGGACAGCATTTACCTGACTGCTCCGCAATTGGAGCAATGGCATGTGATCTACAACCCTGCTCCTGATGCCCTGATCGATCCAACCATAGAGTGGACTTTTGATCGAGATACGGTCAGGAAAGGAGAATCTATTTCCGTCCAGTTCACCACCCGCAATATTACCGAAAATGACATGGACAGTCTTTTAGTAAGGTTCTCTATAAAAGACATTAACAGAACCCTGGTCTACTCTGGAACTCAGCGGTATGCCCCCTTGCCAAGATCTTCCAGTGCCATTCTAAGTCATTCTGTCAACACCGTAAACTTCCCTTCTGAAGGTCACATGACTTTCAACATTGAGATCAATCCTGATAAAGATCAACCCGAACAATACCAATTCAACAATTATTATGAATACAATTTCTTTATAGACCAGGATCTTGTAAATCCGATCCTCGATGTTACCGTAAATGGCAAGCACCTAATGGCTGGTGATATCGTTTCTCCCAATCCTGAAATTTTGATGGAAATTAACGATGACAACCCCTTTCTCTTGGTCAGTGACACGGCATTTGAGGTTTCATTCGGTTATAAAACGCCTAATTCTGCGAACCTCCCCCGAGTTTTCATCAAAGGCAATCCGCAAATGGAAGTTGTACCCGCTCAATTACCAGATAACAAAGCTCGCCTGTATTTCCGCCCCGGACCCCTCGATGATGGGGAATATACCATTAGGGTGCAAGGGTATGACCAGTCTGGAAATCCCTCAGGAAAGGTGGCTTATGAAATGGATTTTACAGTTATTAACCGTTCCAGTCTTTCTGATGTTCTAAATTACCCCAACCCGTTCTCTACATCAACCCGGTTTGTCTACACCCTTACCGGGAATGAAATCCCTGAACGTTTTGAATTGCATATCTATTCCATTTCGGGAAAATTGGTCAACGTGATCGATCTGGTGGAAATGAATGATATTAAAATAGGGCGTAACATTACAGATTATGCATGGGATGGAAAGGATGAGTTTGGCGACGTACTTGCAAATGGAGTGTATATTTACAAAGTGATTGCAAAACTAAATGGCGAAGCCATCGAATACCGCGATGAAGGCGGACCTGCCACCATGGAGAATGGTTTCGGGAAACTGTATATTATGAGGTGAGAAGCCTTTGGAACGTGGAATATTTGATAAAATTCATTTTACCCCTTATTCTGATATTTGTCTCCGGACAAATGACCTGTATTTTTGGCCAGGGGGGTGGAGGCTATGACTATTTTAATCAATGGTACAGGTCCAACCAGAGTTACATCAAGTTCTTGATCGACAAAGACGGATTTTACCGGGTAAGCGAAAGTGATTTGACTGCTGCCGGTGTCGATGTTTCCGGTTTGGACCCGACAGCCATTCAAGTCATCTACCGCGGTCGGGAAATCCCCATCAGAACAGCCACCGACAACGGCCAGCTCAGTTTCATTGAATTTTTCGGCAAACGAAATGATGGCCACCTCGATTCTCTGATATACCGCTCTGTCATTCCACCCTTTGGTTATGACCCTGAGCAACAGCCTACCCGTTTCAGCAGTTTTTTTTCAGATACTTCTGCTTATTTCATCACTTGGGATTCTGTCGGGACCCGGCGGTACGATGTGGTCAACTCCACCGATAATTACGACTCCTTCAACCCGGAACCCTGGTATCGATACCGAGCCTTGCGTGAGCACACGGAAAAGTACTTTCGTGGTGGAGGTAGCAGTGACAATCCCTACCACGTATTAAATCCCGACTATGTTACAGGTGAAGGTTTTGTCGGTATGCGCTTTGAATTTGGTGGCCCTCCCAATTCGGGGATATCGTTGGTCTCCACACCAGGATTCGCAAATTCGGGTAGACCTACCAAGATTAAGTGCCGGGCCGTACACGTCACATCTTCAAGTAATCATATCCTCGCTATTCAGGTGGATGGAAATGAACACTTCAGGGACACCACCTCGAACATTAACATTCGTACCCGCGAATTTAGTACGAATCAGGTATTGGGAAACACGACTACTATTCGCTATGGCGCCTTGGGAAATGGCGTGATCCCAGATGCAGGAGCACCCTGCTGGACCTATATCGAATATGACCGCACTTTCGATATGGATGACTCGTCCACTACCATCGTTCGTGAATGGACCAAGACCGATACCACTTACCTGCGGTTCTTTAATGCTGATGTAAGTAGTGAAGCTTGGCTGTATGATCCTATCCTGAAGCAGTCCGTCGCAGCCACAGTAGTCGGGGATACACTTAAGTTCCTGGTACCCGGTTTCCCAGACCCCAGGGATCTGTATATCTATACCGATAAGTCTCTGTTGAGTCCGGTAATCCAGAATCAGACCAGTCTTACTAACCTAAGCGACCCTGGAAACGAAGCTGAATTTGTCATCATTACTCACCGTAAATTCAGTAATTCAGCCAATCTGTACGCACAATACAGAGATACTTGTCGGGTCAATCAACTGAGTTCTAAAGTCGTATTTGTAGATGAGATTTACGATGAATTTGGCTATGGTAGCCTAAACCCCTTGGCTATCAAAAATTTCTGTAAATACACCATGGACAATTGGAGTACCCCTCCCAAATTTTTCATGTTATGGGGTAAAGGGCGCCCTGCACCCAAGCTTGACAACCTGTACAATTACATCCCCACCTTCGGGGAACCCGCCAACGATTACGAATACGTTTCTAATTTCGACCGCAATTCAACCAGTGTCACCCCGGAAGCTGCCATTGGCCGAGTCTCCCTAATCGAAGACAGCGAAGGGTTGAACTACCTGGATAAAGTGAATAAGTATGAGCATATGGATTATGCTTATTGGATGAAGGAGGCCGTTTTCCTTGGAGGCGGAAAGACCCAAGCTGAGCAGAATACGATCTCCAGTGTTATGAGAAATGCCTTCAGACCCCATCTTGAAAATACCCCCATGGGTGGAAAAGTATTTACTTTTCAGACCTCGAACTCTGGAAATATTTCCAACACCAACAAGACATCTAAGGAGTTCATCGACCGGGGAGTAGGTCTGATCCACTTCTTTGGTCATTCTGGCACCAATATCTTCGATGTCGATATTCTCGAAGCCAGGCTCTATCAAAACTTCGACCGGTATCCTTTTATGATTGCTTTTGGCTGCTATGGAGGAGATTTCAACAACTCAACCCTTAGTTTTGGAGAGCGATTTATTCTTGAACCGAATCGAGGGAGCATTGGCTACCTAGCCAACACATCCGCTGGGTTCTTACAACAATTACACCTTTTCGGTGAAGATCTTTACCAAGTGATGTTTGGGGATTCAACCTATGGAGCTCCGATTGGAGTGATCTTACAAAAAGTGATTGATAAGTACGCTACCTCTGGCAATTTTGCCAGCAATATTCTGACGATCAACCATTCCAAGCAGATGAATCTGCAAGGGGATCCTTCCGTTGTTCTTCGCTTTCCCCAAAAACCTGACCTTCAAATATCAGATCCAGACCTCTACTTCGAACCTGAGACCATCTCTGCCTTGGACAATGAATACACCCTCAACCTCATCGTTCACAACAATGGGCGAACCTTCACCGACAGCTTTCAAATTCAGATTACTCACAGAATCCCAAATGGAAGCATAACCACTTACCCAGAGAAGAAAATTGGTCCTGTTGACTACATCGATTCTATTTCTTATCCCATCTTCAATACTCTTGGACCTGACCTAGCCGGTCTCAATGATTTTCAGGTTTTTGTCGATGCTCTTGACACCCTTGACGAATATCTGGAAACCAATAACCGTCTCAATAATGAAGTAATCATTCAGGGAGATATCCCTGCCATTGTTTCTCCCTATGAGTATGCAATTGTCGATAGCTCCCGAGTTTCACTGGTCGCCTCAACCTTTATCATCACTCGGGAAGACAATATGGCCTATGAATTTGAGCTCGACACATCACATACATTTACTTCTGAGTTCAGGATTGGGTCCGGGCGGATCATGGGAAGCTCATCCATTGTAAGATGGAATCCATCCCTAGACCTTCAACCCGGACAAGTGTATTACTGGCGGGTACGGCTGGCAGATACCTATCCGGTTCAATGGAACGAAAGTTCATTTAAATATATTCCCGGGAAAACCGGTTGGTCCCAAAGCGATGAACCACAATTTTTCCGGAACCCAACTTCTCGGATCACCATGGATCAAACCAATCACATCTGGATCTTTGATAATTTTGTAGTCAATCTGCATGCGTATATCCGCTCATTTGGAGATTTTTCTCAAAACCCAGAGTTTTTCCTTGGACCTTTCAGATCGGATAATTTTCCCGGAGATGGTGTCTGCTATACTGCCATCAGCCAAAAGACGCTTGAGCCATCTTTTCTGAATACATTCTATGGCGATTGGACATTTGCATCTGCACCCAACACAAGTGGTCTCATAGATGATCCACTCCAACCTCTTTTTGACCATATCATTAATACTCCGGATGGAGATTACTTTCTGATGGTAAGCTCTCGGAATCCCAAGTTTGGGGAATGGGAACCCGCATGGTTCCAAACACTGGAAATGATCGGTGTATCAGGTGAACAGGTCGATGGTCTTAAAAATGGTGACAGAATAATCATTCTGGGCCGTAAAGGTGGGGCGCCCGGCACTGCTATCGTTATCAGAAAGCCCAATCTTCCCATTGGAAATAATCCTCCCCGTTACGATTTGTTGATCGACCTAAGTGCCAGCTATGACTCCGCTTCTGTTTCATCTATTAATATAGGTCCCTCGAATGATTGGGCGGAATTCAATATGGATTGGTCTACGGTTGATCCTTTCAATCAGGAGAAGACCATCAGCAATATTTACGGTGTCCGGCGTGATAATACTGAAGTACTATTGATTGGAAATTTAGAGATTGGTCCTGAAGTGATCTCCTCTATCAATTCTGATGAATTCCCCTTTCTCCGGCTGGAAGGACGAGTCGAAGACCGCTCTTTCAGAACTGCACCTCAGCTGGAATTTTGGGAAGTGTATTTTGAACCTGCTCCTGACGTCTCAGTTGACCCCAGTTATGCCTTTGATATTCCCGACACTGTTGATGAGGGGCAGGTCATCAACCTAAAAATGGGTGCACGTAATTTGACTGAGTTTGGTACAGACAGCCTTTTAGTTAGATATTCATTGTTGAGGGGCGACCGCAGCAACCAAGTGATTGGTTACCAACGTTATGCACCACTGGCAGCCAACGAGGTTATGGTACTGGATTACAGGTTTCATACAGATGGTCGGGAATTAGAGGGTCAGGTCACTTTAATCATTGAGTTGAATCCTGATCTTGATCAAGTGGAACACAACGAATTCAACAATTTCTACTTCCATCGTATGCATGTCCGCACTGATAAGATTGGTCCTATCCTCGACGTCACTGTCGACGGGAAACGGTTAATGGACGGTGATATTGTAGCACCAGAGCCAGAGATTGTCATTGAATTGAATGATGAAAACCAGTATTTTCCGGTGGCCATCAGTGACTCTACTTATAATATCTGGTTTGGTAGCGATCGTACCTTCCGGCTCAACGAGCAGATCTTCATCGAAGGAAATCCAAAAATTGAGTCTCAGGTGGGGCAGCTTCCTCAAAACAAAGCACGGCTTGTATTCCATCCAGGATTACTTGATGATGGTGAGTACACCCTCGCCGTACAAGGTTATGATTTCAAGGGCAATGCAAGCGCTACCGATGAATACGTTATCCACTTTAATGTGGTCAATGAAAAGGCCATTTCAAAGGTCCTTCCCTATCCAAACCCATTCTCTACTTCAACTCGCTTTGCCTACACCCTGACCGGAGGCGAATTACCCTATATCTTTGAAATCCGGATCTACACCATCAGCGGGCGTTTGGTCAAGACTCTGGATCTACTAGAAAGGGAAGATGTCTACATGGGTCGTAATCTAACTGAAACTTTCTGGAATGGTACCGATGAATTTGGTGACCCCCTTGCCAACGGAGTCTACATTTACAAGGCACATATCCAATTCAGGGACCGCGATAGCGTCAAGGAGAAGGATGAAGGCATTGACCAATATTTCAACAAAGCTGGCTTTGGCAAAGTCTATTTGATGAAATAACAAGTGCACTTCTTCTTTGTCGACCAAATTATAAACATCCAGAAGCTTATAACTTGTACAAAATTCTAAAAGTACAATGGTACCTTGGGATTTCAGGTGCACAATGGGGAGAGAGACGATACTATTCCGAAACCCTACTTTCTTGATCTCCCGGCAAATTACAGTCTGCAAAAATAGATTCGCCTATTGTTTGATTACTTCAAATAATTCCATTTCGAAAATTAGAGTCTCATTAGGTCCAATCCGCGGTGGGGAACCAAATTCACCGTAGGCCAGAGAAGCAGGGGAATATATTTTGTATTTGGCACCTGGCTTCATCATAGGAAGGACTTCTTGCCATGCTTTGATAAGGCCACGTGGTTGGAAAACAGCGGGTTCTCCACGGTCATAGGAGCTATCAAAGGTGGTTCCATCAATCAAGGTGCCTTTGTAATGAATGCGAACCTGATCATCAAGAGTCGGGCTTTCACCAGCACCTTCAGCAAGTACTTCATACTGGAGTCCACTAGGCAGTTCTTTAATAGCCGGATTGCTTCGGTTACCAGCGAGGAACGCCTCACCTTTCGCTTGGTTTTCTCCACTTGCCTTTTGCTGCTGAGCCATCTGCTCTTCACGCTGGTATTTCATAATGATTTGGCGACATTGGTCTTCGCTCAAAAGTGGGGTATCGCTGTTCATGATGGCGTTAAACCCAGCAACCATGGCATTACCGTCTATGTCCCAGCCTTGTGTAGCAATGCTACGGCCGATGTCAACACCCAAACTGTAAGATACACTGTCCTTTTTGGTACTTAAAGTGGTAATCTCTCCTTTGCTTTTCTGGGTAATTCCTTGCTCACAGCCCAAGAACGACACTACCAACAACAAAGAAAGTACAATACTGATTTTTTTTGTAAATATGATATGCTGCATTTGAAAATTATTATTCAAAAATGTGGACCGCAAATACGTGAAACGGATGCGAAAATCCAAAAATTCACTTTCCAAGTTGTGTTCTCAAATCGCAAATCTCAGCTTGTAAAGAATCTATTTGACGCTGTTGGATCGCCAGTTTATCCCTCAAGAGGGCAATGATGTCATCCTTGTCGGAAAGGCTTCCCTTCGCGTTACTCACTGCGATCCTCAAAAAATTGAGTTCCTGTTTACAGAGATCCAACTTATGCATCGCATCTTTCAACTTGTTGTGTACAGAATTGTATGTGTATTCTTCCTTAACACCCTCCACCCAAACATCAGGGGTACCATTCTCAAGCTCTTCCTTTCGAAATGGGTTGACATGCTTAAAGAAATCATAACCGAGTGACAAACTTATCTTTGCTAATAGGTCACTGTTTACCGATTCCTTATGGTAAATTTTGTCCAGATTACCCCTGCTCATACCCAACTCTTCACAGATAACTTTAGCAGTTCGGCCATCAGCGCGAATTTTTTGACGTATCAGTTCTCCCAAGATTAAATTCATATCGCAAAAATCTACATTAATATCGTTTCAATAGTCACAGCAGTATGTAAAATACAGACACCATGCACACCTAAATAGTTGACAATGTTTGCTTTTTGTGTATGCAGCATTGACCCAAGGTATACAAGGATCAAATTCAAATACATCTGATTTGGAAGGAGGAGTACTTCGGAGCAAATTCGCTAATTTCTAAAAAAATGACAAAAAAATCTGAGACTGGCCCAACGGTTAACAGGGGATTCGCACTTAATTCGGTAATATCTTCCATTTTGTTACCTCGTATTTTGTTAGATGGATAAAGTGTCGGATGAGTTTGAGGACTTGCTGGCAAAACTTTTCGCATGAAGCACTCTGATCACTGCCACCCCATGATCGCTGGAAACGCTCGACATCACAATTTTCACGGTTACCATTGACACGTTGTGGTGCCAGAACAAGGTCGCCTCGCAGGTCGTTGATCATGAGGGAATTGTTGTATTGTCAGGCTGAATTAATCAAGAGAGGAAAGAGGCACCTTGGAGAAGGACCCTAGGATGGACCACTACTAAAACGACTTATAAGATAAGGATTGGCCCCAATGACCTTGGCACCGGAAGTTCCAACCTATTTCCTTATCTTTCACTCCGAATGCATCCTATCTATTTGTATCTAAGCGGATTCGCAATCCTCATGCTAATGGCTTGGTTTGCTAGTTGTACAGGGGATTTTGCCACCATTGATCCTCCTGATACCTACCTTAATCTCGGGCCAGAAGCTCAATATGTGGGTATGAAATCTTGCCAGCCGTGCCACAAAGAGATTTATCAATCCTATCTCCAAACGGGGATGGGCCGATCGCTTTATCAACCTAGCAGATCGGAAATTATAGAACGCTTTGGTCCAAAAGAGGTCATATTTGATTCTCATTCAGGCTACTACTACCATCCATATTGGAGTGGCAATGATTTACTCATTCTGGAATTTCGCCTGAGTCCAGCCAATGATACGACCTACAAACGCATCGAGAAAGTCAATTATATTATCGGTTCCGGCCACCAAACCCGTTCTTATCTCATCGAACGCAACCAACATTTCTACGAAATACCCATTACTTGGTATGTTAAAGGTCAGCGTTGGGACTTAAGCCCCGGATATGAAAATGGATTCAATACCCGTTTTGACCGTGAGATCGGCGAGGAATGTATGGCTTGTCATACTGGACATATTGACTTTAGGGAGGGTACAACAAACCAATTCCGGGAAGTCAGCCTGGGGATCGGCTGTGAAAAATGCCACGGCCCAGGATCAATTCACAAACTCCTTAAGGAAGGAGGAGAACTGATTGATGTAGGCCGAAAAATAGACTATTCGATCGTAAACCCGGCCAATCTTCCTATTGGCTTGCAGTTTGATATTTGCCAGCAGTGCCATTTACAAGGAATCAATGTTTTGAAGGGAAACCATAAGTCTGTAGTTGATTACCGTCCCGGCATGGCGCTGAACCAAATTTATGACATTTTTATTCAAAAGGTGGCTGACGGAGAAGCCTTTGGCATTGCTTCCCATGCAGAGAGACTACGCGAGTCCCAATGCTTCATTAACAGCAAGGACAGCCTTAATTGTACCACCTGCCACAACCCACATAAGAGCATCTCCATTACCGGGCAAAAAGTCTATGTTGAGAAGTGCATGAATTGCCATAGTGTAAACGGTAAGACCGGTTGTGGCTTGTCAGAAGAGATGATAGCAGCTGAAAATGGAAATTGTGTGACTTGTCATATGCCTAAGAGGGGAACCAGCGATATCCCACATGTCCTGTTCTCAGACCATAAGATTAGGATCGTTAAAGATGATACGGTTGAGGCCCTCGCTGTCCGAGAGTTTGTAGACTTGGTCTGCATGACCAACCAAAAGGTTGCTCCCGATGTGTATGGAAAAGCTTATCTTCTTCATTATGAACGGAACGATCCTAAGCCAGAATTCCTGGACCGTGCTGCTAAAGAGATTGCGCCCACTTCCCACTTTGAGCGGTCTAAGGTATTTTTTTACCAAGGCAACCTTGAAGCAGCTTTGGATGAGATCGATCAGGCCTTGACAACTGATCCCAATGATCCTTGGCGACTTTATCAAAAAGGGGAGATTCTGGAAGGCATGGGAAATATCAGAGGGGCCATTTCCTTTTATGAACGTGCCTACCAGACCAATACTTACCTAACCCCAGCGGGCCAGAAAATAGGCTTGTTGACTTTAAAGCAAGTCCATGCTTCCAACTCTGGAATTGATCCAGCATCCGCTTTGGCCAAGGCAGGTCAGATATTCCGCGAATGCCTGATTATTAAACCTTTTGATAAGAGCCTCCTCACCAACCTTGGGTTCATAGAGATGAATACTGGGAATTATCAAATAGCTGATTCACTTTTTAGTGCTGCACTTGCCAAAGACCCATTTTATGAGCAAGCGAGGCAGAATCAAAAAGCCCTCCGGGAGTTTCTAGACCAGTTGTAAACTGTTCAAACTCACAGGGACAATACTAAACATAAGGAGGAGAATTCCAGTTGTAATACCTACAGCATTTTTCAGAGTACCCAGCGTTGATCAACGATCAGGAAAACATGTCTCGCAAACGGGAGAAGAACCCCTTTTCTAAACCCGTTGGATTCGGTTGGAAGTTATCAGAATCTCGCATTGCTTCTAATTGAGTCCGCTCTTTATTACTTAGGTTCTTGGGAATCCAAACCATCACCTGAATAAGTTGGTCGCCGGAACCGTAACCGTTGACATTGGGAATACCTTTGCCTTTGAGGCGAAATACTTTGCCGGATTGAGTACCAGGAGAGACCTTGAAACGGGTTTTACCACTCAGGGTGGGTACTTCTACGCTGCGGCCAAGGACAGCATCAGGGAAACTGATGAACAGTTCATAAACAACATTGTCACCATCTCGAGAAAACGATTCGTGTGGAGTTTCTTCGATAAGAATCTGGAGATCACCTGCCGAGCCGCCCCGACGTCCGGCATGGCCTTTGCCACGCATGGTTAGTTGCATACCTTCGGAGATACCTGCTGGAATTGGAATTTCAACCACTTCTGTAGTTTCAACCCGTCCTTCACCCGAACAACCTTTACAAGCCTTGGAAAGGGTGCGTCCCTCACCCTGGCAAGTGGGACAAGCAGTCACAACGATTTGCTGAAAGAAACCTCCGCCAGCTTGACGACGCAACTCTCCAGTCCCATTACAAGTCCCGCAAGTTTGAAAATCACTTTGGCTTTCAGCTCCTGCTCCATCACAAACCTCGCAAGTTGTCATACGACGCAGTTTGATTTTCTTCTCAACGCCTTGGAAGACTTCTTCCATGGTGAGCCTGACTTTTACACGGAGGTCAGAACCACGCTGCCCACGGGCGCGACGACGGCTACCCCCACCACTCCCAAAGAAACTATCGAAAGGATTTCCACCTCCATTGCCGCCAAATATATCGGAGAATCGAGAGAAGATATCCTCCACATTTACAGAAGAATAGCTTCCACCACTGCCGCCATCAAGACCTGCATGACCGAAGCGATCATAACGGGCCTTCTTGTCCTCGTTGCTAAGAACATCATAAGCTGCAGCGGCTTCCTTGAATTTTTCTTCTGCCTTGGCATCACCAGGATTTTTATCAGGGTGGTATTTCATAGCTATCTTGCGATAGGCCTTCTTGATTTCGCTCTGTTCAGCACTTTTGCTGATGCCCAGTACGTCGTAATAATCTCTTTTAGACATATTTATTCTCCTACTACTACCTTAGCATACCGAATGACCTTGTCCTTAAGTTGATAACCTTTTTCAACCACATCTAGTACGATACCCTTCTTTTCCTCCTCTTCTACTGGGAGACTGTGAATGGCTTCGTGGTATTCCATGTCAAACACCTCTCCCAGTGGATTTAAGGTCTTTAGTCCCTTTTTCTCCAGAATGTTCCACAGCTTTCCATTAACAAGGCTTATCCCTTCCTTCAGGGATGCCAGATTGTCAGTCTCCTCCATGGCAGTCATGGTGCGTGTAAAGTCATCCACCACTGGCAAAAGAGCTGTCATCATCTCTTCGTTGGCGTATTCACGAAAATTTTCTGTTTCACGGCGGGTCCGCTTACGGAAGTTATCAAATTCTGCCATCAATCGGACATGTTTTTCTCTGAATTCCACCGCTTCTTTCTGAACCGTTTCCAATCGTATTTTCAACAGGCTTACTTCGTCCAATGGCCCATTACCGACCCCAACATTGCTCTCATTAATTGTATTTTCTTCTACCGTTTCACCGTTTTCTTTCTCTTTTTCGTGCTGATTATCAGCAGATTCTACTTCTTCTGAGGTAAACTTCGGGTTTTCTGCCATCTCTTTTTCCTTTGGTTTATTTTTTCTTGCCATAACTCAATCTCTCCTGAATCAATTTTGATCCTTATTAGTATATCGCATGGAAATTCCGTTCATAGTCTTGGAATGTTTTCCTCTTGTCCAAGTAGACCTTTTCCTTAAAATAATGGAGAATGACCTCCAGCTTTTGGGTATCTATCTGTCCCGGAATAACCATTATGACATTTATCTCCTCGTCCACGATCACAGTGGACGGAAACTCCATATTCCCTTCCAGCAAAGAGTAGGCCAAGCTGTGATAACTGCCCTCGCTGGCACCTTGGTATGTCAATTTGTTTAAGACGATAGGCTCTCGACTCTCTGCATTGAGGCGGACCGCATAATAATTTTCGTTAATGTACCGTATAATCTTTTTGCTGGTATAGGTATTTTTCCTCATCAGTTTGGACCATCCTGACCATTCCGATGAAACATCAATGAGTATCATCTTCGAGTTTTTACGTGCCAGCCGTTCCGCATCTTCTAGTGATTTCCAAAGTACAGAATTCAGATTTTCCATCAGATTTTTCTGAAAATAGCTACTCTCAATGGGTTGCAGTTCATCGAGCGAATTAAAAGCCTTAATTATAAAGCTACGGTTGAGAATCCGGCTGAGTTCAAAGGCAGGAATAGCATAAGCATAGAATTGATCATCCAGATAGCCTGCGGCGACAAAACCAACAAATTTGTCATCCTTGAATATCGGACCGCTTGTACAATCTTCCGTCTGCCTGGAAAGCAGTTGCGGGAGGAAGTATTCCAACAATTCCTTGCTGCCCATCACTTTAGCACTTGCGGGTTTGACCCGACGTGTTTCGGGATTGGAAAAGAGGGTGACTTTATCCCCATCTATAGGAAAATTAAGCGTACTAAAGGTGGCTGGGGGAGATTCAATCCCTGGAGCAGCGATCACGATCAGATCCCTAGCCTCTTCAACAGAAAGATAGCCTTCACTGACAATCTTTTGCGGCTTCTGCTGCTCAATGATACCTATCGAGGCCATTCCTGCCACTGCATGGTAGTTGACTGCTACAAACCCCTTCTTCACTACAACTCCCAAGGCCCGACTCTGGACATTTTCTTCTGCATCGTAGCCTTCGACAAAAACAATTGATGCAGGTATGTTTTGCGCAGAAAGGGATTTGGGATAGACGACACTCCAAACCAAACATCCAGTCAAAAGTAAACAAGCCCGTAATCTCCCGCATGGATTCATTGGCACTAACTTTGTGTAAAGATAGGAATTTGTGTGAGTAGATGAGAATCTCTGACCATCCCTAGAGCTTTCCACAGCATTGAACCACCGTTCCTGACAACTAAAAATTTGCTCAACTAAATATCGAATCTTTACTGATCAACTTGTTGGGTTCGATCTGTCGACGGCTCAACGGATAGATTAGACAACCAGGCGGTGCAACAGCCTCAAAATTTGTAAAAATAATAAGGCCCCCTAGTTCCCAGCAACCCAATATACACTTTCGATCAAATGATCTGGGAACTCGAACGAATCCAGGCGAACCTGAGTATTCATATCGTAATAGTAGAGGGTATTTCGCCAACTATAAAAAAGGCGACTTTCGAAAAAATCAACCTCAAAGTTGGTCATGGAATCCGGAAATATGATGGCACCGCTGCTCAGAGTGTTGTTGCTAAGGCGTAGATCGCTGAGCCATTCAGAACCAAAACGAGCCTCAAGGTAAGGAGAATACCTGATTTTTTGATAGTTCACGGGGGCACCTTCTCGGGCGATGGAGCCATCTGTGCCGGAAATCAAGCCCGAATAATCATCTCCAACATCATTTTTCATAGTTAAATAGACGTTTTTGAGCCGGTTAAACTGAATTTCCATAATGGTGAAAGAAAAGCGATTTTCATTGCGGGGGGTGAGGGCCCATTCGTCAATGACATGCAAACCTACATTCCCTACCTGCAGAAAAAAGAGGCGATTGTTGTGTATAGCCGGACCGGATTCACCGCTAAACTCTGTAATAATTAACTCTCCATTGCGAATCCGAATGAAGGCCAATTGGTCGGTTATGGTATCACTGATAAGGATAAAGCGCTCACCCACCGAAAAGAAATGGGGCCGGACGGGAAGATCCCCAAAGCGTTTCAGGACTTTATCATTGGAGGGTTCAATGCGGAGGATCTGCCTTCCTGATGCATCTCCCATCCACAATTCTCCGTCAATGTATTCCAAGCCGCTAAATCCTGTGTCAGACACACCCATTTCCCGATTCCATCCTTCTATTAGAATCCCGGCTTCATATCGCCAGACCTTTCTTAAGCCTGTTGCCGGATCTTGTGTTACAAGAAAAGAGGCACGAGTGTGGATTTCATACTCTCTGTCGTCATCCCAACCACAGCCCAAGAGGTTGTGAAGAGAAATCACCAGAAGAATAAAGGAAATAGATTTTACCACAGATATAGCATTTTAAAAGTTTTCTATGGTTCTGCGTGCTAATTAAGGCTTTTTCTTTTTAGGTCGAAAAGCTTTAATGACAGACTCCCGAGTCTCTAGATAAGGGCCTCCAATCAAATCAATGCAGTAAGGAACTGCCGGGAATACTGCATCCAAGCATTCACGGATAGCTTTGGGTGCTCCGGGAAGGTTGATAAACAATGATTTACCGCGGATGCCTGCAGTCTGCCGAGAGAGAATTGCAGTAGGGACATATTGCAAACTGGTGGTCCGCATTAGTTCTCCAAATCCGGGCATCATTTTTTCACAAATGGCTTCTGTGGCTTCAGGGGTCACATCGCGTGGGGCCGGACCAGTACCACCTGTTGTAATAACAAGAGAACAGCCCTCTACATCTGCCAACTCCACTAACATCGCCTCAATCTGATCCTGTTCATCTGGTACCAACCGATAAACTTCTTCCCATGAGCAACCTATATAATCATTGAGAGCAGTTGCAACCGCCTTACCGGAAAGATCTTGGTATATTCCCTTAAAAGCACGGTCTGATACCGTTAGTATCCCAATTTTGAGATTTGTCATCTTTTTTTGTTTGGAAGCAAAGAAAAATCCTAGGTTTCATCGTACACAATACTACGATCAATTAAATCAGCGATTTTCCCAAAACCTAATCTGAATTTATTTTCATACAAATATGTCACTTTCCTGGATTATCAGCCCGGATGAACTTGGGATGATTACCAGCGACTACTACCGTTATCTCTCCCCTGATAGTCAGCACTTCCAATTCTGCAATTACATCGGATAAATACCCACGATGGACCCTTTCAAACTTCTTGGTCAATTCAAGGCAAACTGCCACTTGACGGTTCCCCATAACCGACAATACATCTTGCAAACACTTGACAATCCTAAACTTGGACTCATAAAAAATCAACGTGTGAGGTAAATCCGCTTCCTCTGTAAAGAACCGTTTCCGTTGACCGCTTTTTCGTGGAGGAAATCCCTTGAAAGTGAAGCTGGAACTGGGAAGACCAGAGAGAAGCAAAGCAGAAGTTGTGGCACTAGGTCCAGGAATGATCTCTACCCGAAAGCCTTCAGAAACTGCAGCGGATATAGCCCGGAAACCTGGGTCGCTGATGCCCGGTGTCCCCGCATCAGAGCAAAGTCCAACATTAACCCCATCCTTCAGAAAGCCAACGATCCGCCTAGCGGCTATCACTTCGTTGTGATCATGATAACTGAATACTTTTGGGGGGCAAGGAATTTCGTGTTTTTGTAGTAGGTTGATAGTCACTCTCGTGTCCTCGCAAGCAAGTACACTGATCTCCTTAATAATCCTCAAGGCCCGAAGAGTGATATCTTCCAGATTGCCAATGGGGGTAGAGATAATGTACAACGTTCCAGATTCCATAGAGCAAATTAATCGTATCGGTGATTCGAATGCAATTTTATCCGTTTGTCCTAAGGCATTCTTTTCCCTAATTTCCGCTAAATTCCTTCCGCAATGGACCGCTTGAAATCGTTGTATGCCAAATTAACAACCAGGCAAAAGAATACGTACAAAAGATATTTAGACCTATTTCATCGGGGAAAGCATGAGGACAAGCAGCAGAAATATCTGCGAATGATCGAACTAAACCCAGAGATAACTTCTGCAGAAGCGTCAAAGAAGCTCTATGGGGATTCTAAGTCCAAGGCCTTTCTGATGTTACGTGGCCGACTCTATGAACGCCTGATAGAATTTCTAGCCTCTAGTCTGAACACTGGTCTTACAAAGTACGATAAAGAAATGCCCTATTCTCATGACCTTATACTTTACCGTAAGCACATGCTTATCGCCCAAGTATTATTCGGTATGGGAGCCAGTGAATTGGGTGTAGCCCACCTCAGGAATGCCCGAAATCTGGCTAATAATTGTTGTGCAACTGAACTCGAAACGGATGTTTTACTTCGGTTGAGGGGGAATTTTCGAACCAATGATGATAGTTACCAAGAGATTAATGAGGCCCTTCACCGAGCCCAGAGGGCATCGTTAACTGATGTCGAAGCTATAGGAATCTACCACGGCTACTTGCATGAGTATATGAACCTGTCGGGGATTGCCTCTGAGAAGTTGGCTTATTTGCAAAAACACCTCCCAGCGCTCCATAAAATGTTGGAAGAGAACCACAGTATCCGAGGTGAATACTATTTTCATCTTCTTAGCATTCAAAAGGCCCTTTTGACAAATGATTTTGAAGCTGGACAGAGAAGTGCTTTGGCATCCATCGCGTTACTTGATAAACACACCGGTCTGAGAACTTGGCAGAGACGGTCTGAACCTTACGTGCAACAAGGGAACCTCTGTCTAAGATTCGGTCATTTTACTGAAGCGATCGGGTATCTAGAGAAGGCAAGGAAATTTACACAACCAGAGAGCATGTCCTTGTTTTCCATCACCACTGCGCTGCTGTACGCCCTGATCTACAATGGTGAGTATAAAAAGGCCAGGAAGGAAATGAAGACCTTAGAGGAGCTCAAAGCGTTTCCGCAGTTTCAGAAAAGACTCTCAATCATAGGGATGCATACCTATCTTGATGCTTGCATAGCCTTTCGTGAGGGAAGGGCCAGTGATGCATGGCGGAAATTGCAACCGATCACCCAACTATACGCTGACAAAAGAGGCTGGGGAATCGGATTGCGGATATTTGAAGTCATGGCATTGGTAGAGATGAAGCAATATGAATGGGCAGAATCGCGTGTAGAATCTATGCGGAAACATGTCAGCAAACATGAAGTATCAAAAAGGGACTTAGCCATTTACCACCTGCTGCGCCATGCAAGTATCCATTTTTTCGAAGAAGAGCCTTTGGAAGAAGCAATAATAAGATTGAAAGTACTTGAGGAGATCGAATGGATTCCATTAGGACACGAGGTGATACGTGTAGATGAATGGTACCGAAATCGAATATCCCACCGAACGTGAATAGTTGCTGAAATTGCCGATCTTTGAGCTCCGAATCCCAAAACTATATGGGATGAGGATACTAAAAGCCTTGCAATGGGAGTAGTTCGCAAAGAAAGTTCCTTCTCAACCCTGTCCGCCTACTTTGGTGCCGCTCTTGGCCTTGTCAACAAGATCATTCTTCTACCCCGCTTCTTTGATCTGGATCAAGTTGGATTGCTGAATATATCCATCAATATGGCTATGACCCTGGCTCAGCTTGCATTGTTGGGATATGGTATTGTCACCATCAAGTTCTTTCCATTTTTCAAAGACCGGGAAAATATGCATAACGGCATCCTTTTTCTTGGGTTCATATTCGGATCGATTGGCTTTTTATTGATTGGATCGGCCTTTCTTTTGTGCAAAGATTTGATCCTTAACCACTTAAGTGTAAATTCAGCACTACTGGTTGAACATTACCACATTATTTTCATAATTGGCTTTTTTTTCTTGGGATTCAATATTTACACTTGTTACCTCCAAGTACTTTTCAAGACATATGTGGTGAGCCTGATACGAGACATATTCCTTCGGGTCATGGTCACTGTAAGTATCTTTCTATATGCCGTTAATCTGGTCACGTTCGAGGAATTTATCTGGATATTTACCGTTTCCAATTGCTCGATCGCTCTGATTATCATAGCCTATGTTATCTGGCTAAAGCAAAATTTCATCAGGCCCAAACTGGGCAAAGAAATCCGCCAAAATCTTAGGGAAATCGTTGGATATGGATTTTTTGCCTTTCTTGGATCCACCTCCTACCTCATCGTCATGACGGTGGATGCGGTAATGGTGGCCGACATGGTGTCGCTCGAGAAAGCAGGAGTTTATACAACCTACATGTACGTAACCGCCTTCATATTGTTCCCATACCGGGCCTTAACGAGTGTGTCTGCTCCCAAAGTAGGTGAATTTTGGAAAACCGAGAATATTACCGGATTACAGGAACTTTATCAAAGAGTATCCTTCCTCAGCCTTCTCTTTGGATTGGTCTTATTTTTCGGCATCTGGATCAACCGTAACAACTTGGTTAAATTGACCACGCCTGAATTTGCAGGGGCGGAAATCGCATTGCTCTTACTCGCCCTTACTAAGTTGATAGACATGGCCTCCGGCCTCAACACCTCTATTTTGATGGCTTCCAAAATGTTTAAATACGACCTTATCCTGAACATTTTCCTCGCGTTCTTATCTATCATTCTGAATATTCAACTAATTCGCCTCTATGGGATTGATGGGGCAGCGCTAGCCACCTTTATTTCCTGGACTATTATTCAGATAGGCAGGGTTCTCCTTTTGTATATTGCTTACGGATTGTATCCCTTTAGCTCAAAAATGCTCTCATTACTTCTTTTTGCTGGAATTGCATTCATTCCAGACTTTTTCATCCCGGTTTCCGATCCATTCTGGGTGGATATTGCGGTCCGTTCCATCACCTATGCATTCGTCTACGGTATCCTTGTATATTTCTCAGGTGTTTCCCCAGATGTCAACCGATTAATCCTTTTGGTGAAAAGAAAGATCATTTAGTAACTTTGCCCCCAATGACCTCAACACTTGCTCCTATCCGTTTTTCAGTTATTGGCTTCGGTTTTATTGGTCAACGCCACGCAGAGATCATCAAAGGACATCCGGAATGCACCTTGGTGGGTATCTGTGATATCAAAGCAGAAAAGAAAGCAGTTGCAGAAGCTTATGGAGTTCCCTTTTTTGAGTCAGCGGAGGAGTTGCTGGAGCAAGTACCTGAGGCTGAAGTTATCTGTATTTGTACGCCTAATGGAAGTCACACAGACCTAGCTATGCTGGCTCTAAGACAAAGGCGCCATTTGGTGATTGAAAAACCAATGGGGCTTTCCAAAGCCAATTGTGAGGCGGTTCTGGTCAAGGCTCTACAATTGTCAAAGCAGGTTTTTATCGTCATGCAGAACCGGTACAGCCCTACTTCAATCTGGTTGAAAGACATGGTGACAGCTGGCCATCTGGGAAAGATATTCAGCGTACAGGTTAATTGTTTCTGGAACCGTGATGATCGGTACTATGGATCCAGCGATTGGAGAGGTAGCAGGAAGATGGACGGGGGACCCCTCTTTACCCAGTTTAGTCATTTCATCGATATTTTGTTCTGGCTATTTGGTGAACCTGAGGATTTTTCCTGCCGTTTCAAGAATTACAACCACCAGCATAATACAGAGTTTGAAGATACCGGTCATGTTTTATTCCGATTTCCCTCCGGTATAATAGGAAGTCTCAACTACAGTACTTCCGTCTGGGACAAGAATTTTGAAAGTTCCATTACGATTTTTGGAGATAAAGGAACCATTAAAGTGGGAGGGCAATACATGGAGCGAATAGAATACTGCCATGTAGAAGGATATGAAGCCCCCGAACTTCCTCCTGCCAATCCTCCAAACGACTATGGTCCCTACAAAGGAAGCGCGGCCAATCACCATTATATTTTTGAAAATGTTGTCTCCACTTTACGTGGGAAGACAACTGCTACCACTAATGGGTTTGAGGGTATGAAAGTAGTTGAGGTTATTGAAGAAATATATTCCCAGCGGTTATTATATTGAGGATTTCTGCTATTTTTTCGGTTGCGGAGTGACATGAATGCTTGGTAATTTCCTTAAAAACTACTCTCAAAGTTTTTAAAACCATGAATCTTATTGGAATTTACACTCTAAGCTGTTGCGCTGCATGGTTGTCAAGTCCACATTTGTGAGTGTTCAATAAACTTTGGATGCGGAGATGCGGGTAGCCATACAATTCTATTCTCGCTTCTGTTTTAAATACTACAATAAGGAACAATTTTCACTTGCGAAGGTTATATTAGCATCATATAATAAAACATTTAAATCATCAAAAATAATATGCACTTTACGTTATTTGACCTTCCCTACGCATACGATGCTTTAGAGCCCCATATCGATGCACGTACCATGGAGATTCATCATGGAAAGCATTATGCAGGATATACTAGTAAATTAAATGCAGCCATTGAAGGTACGGAGCTGGAGGGAAAAACTATTGAAGAAATCTTAGCAGGTGCCAAAGATGGCTCTGCAAGCATCCGAAACAACGGTGGCGGCTACTTCAATCACTCTCTTTTCTGGAAAATCATGAGTCCTGATGGGGGAGGCGAACCGCATGGCACCGTAGGTATAGCTATCAATGAAGCTTTTGAAAGTTTCGATGCCTTTAAGAATGCTTTTTCAAATGCTGCTGCAACCCAGTTTGGCTCTGGATGGGCTTGGCTCGTTAAGAATTCTGATGGTACTGTTGCAGTGACCTCCTCCCCTAACCAGGATAACCCCTTAATGGACTCAGGTGCTGGTACGCCAATCCTTGGGCTCGATGTCTGGGAACATGCTTATTATCTACACTATCAGAACCGTCGTCCTGATTACATTTCAGCTTTCTTCAATGTAATCAATTGGGATCAAGTCAACAAAAATTATGAAGATGCTTAAATACACGTTTGACTGGGTAATCAGCTAGGAAGTTGGTAAGAGAACGTACTTTTCCAAAAATTCTGTGTGGTTCAGCGAGAAGTCAACAAGGCATACAACTCCATACTTCTCTCGAACGGGAAAGGCACTCATACCCCTGTGACATCTGGTCAGTATAAGGCATTGTAACCAGCAAACCCTGGTTTATTCAATTACTCTACTACGTGAAAAAAGTCGATAAGGCAAAGAAGAGGCTCATTTTATTTGTTATGTTGGGTATAATGAGCTCGCCTCAAGGGCTTTGGACCCAAGACTGTGATCACTTAAACCTACTAGGCTCCGAGGGGGAAATTTCTGTTTTACAGGTAATATTGGGAAACTATCCTCGCTTAGGGAAGAAAGGATTGAAAGTAGCAAGAAACGAACTTGCTGAGAATGGTTGGAACGAGTGGTCTCATAGAATCTCAAACCTTCATCTTGAAAACAAAAAGGCGATTGGCAAGGAAATAGTTTCTATCACTGAGACAACCCACGATGAAGAAGTCAGTCGAAACAGCTATTGGAAAGGTATTTTCAAACTTCTTAGCAGGGATTACGCTCAAGCAGTCATAGCATTTGATTCTTCAGAGAACAAGGTCCCTCTTAGTCGTATTTGCCGACTTAACGAATATAGACTCATTGCCAACTATCTTAACAAGTATGGCGATACCCCCCCTTTATTCCCCCATTTCAACGGTGGATTCTTTTTTTATTGTCAGGACTCGCTCCGCTGGGGAAAAAATACCTACGATACCGAATCTTACCAGAGAATGGTGGAAAGCATTATTGATCTGATCCTATTGTCCAAGGAGCACCCTGTCTATTTTGAGTTATTAGGAGATTTATTGAGTCAGAATACAGATTTGGTAATTTCGAATTGGCTTGGTTGTAGTGCTTACCTCCGTGCCATGCACTTAGTACCTAATCATCAAGCTAAATTCGAAAACAAAGCTTTGTACGCATTAGAACACCCAATGGTGGTACATAGGCGTTTTGATATGTACCAGTTTACTCAGTTTAAAAAGCATTTTCAGGCAGATCTTGATGCTGTCCAAAAGGTTGAGATTGCCTACCTGGATAAAGAGCCTGACAGTTTTTCTGAAGTAAAAGAGCTCTTATCTGAAACCTATAGTACATCAGTAAATGGATTTCGTTACATACATAGCCGCGATACAGGAATGGTTGCAAAGGTAATTCACAAAGCAATCAGTCAGAATGATGAAAAAAAAGATACTCCTTTAAGGTTTGCTGGAGAGGCTGAACTGGACAAAGCCGTAAAACGTGATACAACCTTCAACGCCTATGCGATCGTTGTGATTTTATCTGTTGTGTCTGCGCTTATTTTCATAGGATTAAAGGTGCGTTCCAATCGAAAAGGTATGTACAAATGATCCCTATATTAGCCTCTCACTCTCCAACCCATCCATTTCTGGGCTTTTTCCAGTAATGGAGAATGTTATGCCTGTGCAACAGTCCCAAAATGTTAATTGGTAAAACACGCGGTGCAACAGTTTCACCTTAGAATACACTATCGAATTTAAAGTAACAAGCCACCCTATAATAAATGGGGTGGCTTGCTTAGTCAAAGAAGAAATAAATTCGTATCAGAAACTCCAGAGGTGATGCTCAAATTCCACCAACTGATTACGACGGAAATCCGACTCCTCCAAGGTTAGTACACTACGTCCTGAAACATCCACTATATAGCTATTAAAGAGACGTAATTCGAAAATTTCGCGCATATTCCGATACTCAGCATCATTAAACTTGTTCTTCCATTGACAGTCCTCGAGAGTTTCAAGAACGTCAGAGTATTTGAAGCAGAGGAAATTTATATCTGGGAGCGTTTCTCCCGGATCTACCCAGACAAGGCGAATATATTGGATATCGTAAACCATGTCCGAACGATTCTTATCAAAAATACGATCTTCGATGAATTCAATGACAGACTCAAAAGGAGCAATAGAGAAATCACCTTCTTGTTCAGAAATGGTTTCGCTGGCACCGAAAGGATCAGAATCACCTTCAAGGTCACCAAACTCATCACCAAACTCATCACCAAACTCATCACTGCCAAAGTCGTCACCAGCATCAAATTCATCCCCAAAATCGTCGCCATCATCCCATCCATCATCGCTATCATCCGTTCCCTCAATCTGTTGTGCTTTAGCAACAATATCTTCATAAGTTAAAGACTTATTTAAAGAGTCTGGATGATAAGCGAGGTACTTACCAGACTTCAACCCATTGACCAAGGCAACGACAATACCGCGTGTTTCACCAAAATCAGGATTGCCGTATAGATCGGATCTCTCTGCTCTCACAAGAGGTTCATTTACCTTTTCATCTAGGTCAATACGGTTAAGTACTTTTCTTCTCCAGAAGTGATCATCTTTCCTGGGAGGTATACGTGCTCCCGGGATTTGAGCTGCTACATCCAAGAACATTCCCATCAATAGGACAAACAGTGGTACAAAAGCTACTCTTTTCATGATGCGTCTTTAAATTTACTTGATAACTGCTCCGATGTAGAGATCAATTTCACCAAACTTCTCTTCAATTCTTTGATTTTTGAAGTTCAGCCGATAAACCTTCTCAAGTTTAAAATATATTTTCGTTCCCGGAGGGTCTGACTTGAGCCTATTTCCCAAATTAACATCGACACCATTTTCAGCATTCTTGCCATTTCCAGAAAAACTTCCGACTGTCTGAGGAGCGCCCAGAGACCTGGCAGATTTCAGGCTGATTGAACTGATCATATAGCGGGCATCTTTGGGAAGAGCTGCCTTGAAATCAGAGTCAGGCTTTATCCGAATCGTACACCTAGATTTCTTGTTAATAGGGCTGGTACCATTATACTCTTTTCCATTCACGATAAGCTGGATCTCAGGTCTAGGTGGCTTGATGACGTTGTACTTAACATCATCTATTTTAATAACTCTGCCATTTGTATTAGAGGATACACCAAGAACACACTTTCTTCCTGAAGGGACGACTGTTATTTTCCGTTTATCTCTGGAGCTCTTCAGCACTTCAGCATCCGATGCACTAAAAACGGGGTTGTAGAAATCTCCCAAAGCCGGAACATCAACATTGATGATGTTACCACACTTATAATACAGATTCTGTACCGAGGCCGAAGTGATTACAACTTCCGGTTTGCGAACCGTGTAAGAACTGGATAGTCGCAGTTCTTTATCTTCTCCAAACGCGTCTTTTATAACAGCAGTTGCCGTATAAGGAATTTCCTTTTCATTTTGCCCTTTTGCAAAACTACCAGGAGCTTGCATTGTCATCAAAGCAGCAAAACCTCCGTCAGTAGTCTGGATATTACCCGAACCACCGAATCTAGGTATTGCAGCTTCTGACGTGGCCGCAACAAAAAGCTTAGTTTCAAACTTCATTCCTGCGGCTACAACCCTTGAAAATGGAGCCTCAACCAAAATTAGTGAGTCAATCTTAAAGGTAACAGCGCCTAAGCGGGCCTTTAAGATCTGGAGAAGGTCTGAATGAATGTTTTGAACATCAAGTTTGTACTTTTCGAGAAGCGCAAGGTCGGCAACGATTGGCTTTGAATGGAAGGACCTATATTCCCAAACGTTATCGTACTTCTTCTTATTTGCCTTTTTAGCTTCAGCAGCTGTTATACAACCAGGAAACTCACAAGTGTCAGCAATAAAAGGCGAAATCTCAAGATCTTCCTTTTTAACCCCCAAAGAATCCACAGCAAATTTTCTGGCCCATTGTGCATATCCATTTAATAAGCGAGACAATTCAATTGCCCCACCAGCACCGCGCCCGCCATTTTTTTCTTCTCCACCAGAACCCATCCAGTACTGATAATTGAGTTCAGTCTCAGATTTGTTTTCAATACTGCCATCGGGATTTTTACCACCGATAGCTTCAAGCGTATCAATGTCTTGATTGATCTCATTAACGACTTCATTCGTCTTCGCCTCAACACTTGTAACCCACCGCTTTACCGCTGCATTTTTGGTGTTTCCAGCCTGGACTTCTTCATCAACCTTTGCAACAATTCCTTCTTTGGTATCCTTATTTTTTGCAGCGAACTCAATGGCCGACTCAGCCAATGACTCACGTAAACTTTCAAAGGCTTCCAAAATTTCTGCACTCACATTCAAAGCCAACAAGGCCGTGAGCACGAGATACATCATGTTGATCATCTTTTGCCTTGGGGATAATCTTCCTCCAGCCATAACTTTTTTATCTTTTATTAAATGATCAGACTGAGGAATTAACCCAGACGACTGCCACCACCCATAGCAGAAAGCATTCCACCATATATACCGTTCAAATCACGCAAGTTCTTGGTCAATGCAGCAACTTCACTGCGATAAGCTTCTGCGTCTTTTGATGCTTCAACCATATTGGACATTGCATTTCCGAGACTGTTATAGAAGTTATTGATGGTTTGGATATGTGTCTGCGCATCGGAAAGCTCCATTTCATAAACTGCATTCAAAGAAGACAAATTTTTAGTAACGCGCTGCACTTCTTCATGATATGCATTGGCTTGTCTGGCAGCACCACCAACACTGGTAGAAAGGCTATTCATGGCATCAACCGTACTGGAATAACCGGTATTCAATTCTCCCATCATCTGAGTTGCACTTCTAACACTACTGGCATATTCGTTAGTAGCTAATGAGGCATCCTGAATATCGGAAAGCTTGTCAACATTGGTTTTAAGGCCTTCAATAGATCCGGTGAGGGAATCAAACAGATCAGGAGATAAATGGATTTCCGCTAACTTTTCATTGGCTAGTTCCAGGGCTCTACCCTCGGAAAGGCCATCAGGATCTTCGTCTTCAAAACCATCAGGAAGGAAATCCTGCTTGCTTTCTTCAGCAAGTTCTGGATAAACTCGAGTCCAATCGAGCTCTTCGTGTAGTGGTTCAAACGATGAGATAAAAAAGATCAATACCTCAGTACCCATTCCTGCAATCAACATTTCGTTCGCATATTGCCAGTGCATGATTTTGAAAAGTGCACCTGCAATTACAACCGCTGCACCAATCCCGTAGAGATACTTCAGCAGGATCTTGAAGCTTCTCGATTCTAGAAAACTTTTTTTCTTCGCCATTATTTACTTCTCCTTAATGTTTCTAATACTACCAGTAAGACGCTACTTGTGACAATTATTTCGAAAAATATCTAATGCTGGTTAATGAAAGTTGGTCTTTGATCTCCAGGACCAATCGTTTAGAACTTCCCTATTTAAAAAGATGCTGCTCCAGAACGACCAATCATGGTTACAACACAACGAAATCCTACAAAGGATTTGGCAGTGTCTGCATACTCGTAAGTACGCGTCCCGCAGGAAAGGAAGTAACCAATATCTTTCCAAGATCCGCCACGGATGACCTTCCGGATATTTGCTCCATTGGGTATACGCTCCTGACTTTTGTACCGAGGATCACGATAAACAGGGTTGAGATCATGGGAGTATATGTAGCCAGACTCTTCAAAGTCGTCCTCACACCATTCAGCAACGTTACCAGGCATACACCATAGACCATAGTCATTAGGCCAATAAGAGCGTGCAGGACAAGTATACTCAAAGTTATCTCCAATATAATCGCCACGACCAGGTTTAAAGTTCGCAAGGAAGCAACCTTTAGAATTTCTGATATATGGACCTTCCCAAGGATAAATTTTGTGTTCAAAACCTCCACGGGATGCATATTCCCACTCTGATTCCGTAGGAAGCCGAAAACGAGGAAGATGTGGCATTTCAATGCTTTCACGATAGTCATTGTAGTGTGCAGTGCGCCAGCGAGCGAATTCGGAAGCTGCATACCAATTGACTCCCACAACTGGATAATCATCAAAAGCGGGATGCCAATAATAATTTTCAGTTAAAGGTTCGTTATAAGCGAATACAAAATCCTTCACCCAAACATTCGTATCGGGATAAACCAACTGAGCGACATCAGCAGGAAGAGTATCTACTGCCGTCTCAATAAACTGGCGGTATTCATTGTTGGTGATTTCAGTATCATCCATATAAAATGCACTTATGGTAATCTGGCGGTTGTGAGCAACCTGGGAATAATTCACATCCTGGTCGTTTTGACCCATGTGGAAACTTCCGGGAGGAATTAGAACCATTCCATAGGGGGTGGGCTGGTCCCAGCTTGGACGATCCATAACCCCTGTCAACTCGCCGTTTTTGCCGGTCTGGCTACCCCCGAAGAGTCCACATCCACTTGTAAAAAGTGCCAGTGTGATAGTTACGAAGAAAAACCTTTTCATAGCAGACTAAATATTATACAATCCAAATTCACCTATTGCTCTCAAATCTAACAATTGTCACTCAATTTAAAAACCTGTTGGCCTGTTACAGAGACCTCCACAATTCAACGACATATGCCTTCAGGAATTATGACCTACTAAACACAACACTTTTGGGTTACACTTTTGGGGGAATTTTCACGAATATTTCTTCCTTATTAATATTTTAATCTAGAAAACATCATTGATGTTCAAGGTGCGTGTACCCCGCTTAGGGGCAAGATTCTTATACTTGGACGGAAAAGTGTAAGAAACCAAAAGTTCGTGAGATCCGGTGGTAAAGCTTCCCAACTGTGATGTAGTGTAATCATAGGAGTATGCCATGAACAGATAAGTGGAGGCATAAAAACCTACAATCCCAGTAAAGGAGTCTTTCCAGCGATGAGAAACACCAAACATCATGGGGCTGACGTAGAGGTTCGCATTGATATCAAACTGATAGGTAGGCCCCGTCAAACGAAAGTTTGCACTGGGAGCCAGAACTACAGTAGGTGATAAATCAATGGAAGCACCAAGCATTCCGGAAATACTCCGGGAGAGATCAGTCTGGTTGGATCCGGCCATCACTAGATCATTTAGCTGCGGCTCTAGGATATGTCCGACAGAAGCACCAACAAAAAACGCATCTTGTGGGTACGCACTGGAAGTATTGTTCTTCCGCAAAAGATGGAAGTAAACCCCTGCATCCAAATCAGGAACCAATTGGTTGTTAATTCCTGTAGGCAGAGCAGGGTCGATACCATTGTCCTGATTATAGACAAAATTTGTGCCATCCAACTGCTTCTGATAAATTCCACCACCTACGCCAATATTCAACTTGGCTCGTTCAGAGAGATTTGCAACGTAAGCATAAGATGCCTTGATCCCTAAGGTACTCCACGACCCAAGCCGGTCACTGACAACATAGGCACCCAAGCCCCCGTGTAGTTTTCGTAAATAGCCGTTGACACTCAAGGTGGCAGTGTTGGGGGAACCTGAAATCCCAACCCATTGTGCACGACCGAGAGCAGTGACATTTGTCGCTTCTAAAGCCCCAGCATAGGCTGGATTCAATACATAGCGGTTAAACATGTACATAGAGAACTGGCTGTCCTGTTGCGCCTTAACGTTAGGTGCTAGGAGGACGACCAGGAAGATTCCGATAATAAAACTCTTCATCTAAGTAATCTGAAAATATCCAGGAACTAAAATTGAAAATATTTCTTTTAAGAAACAAATTATGGATTCTGCTTGAGATATGCTTCGATCGCTGAAATCATGGATGGCATACTTGGTTTGGGAGCCTGAATATCAACTCTTAAACCTGCATCCTTTACTGCTTTAGCAGTCGTAGGGCCAAAGGCAGCGATTATGGTATCGTTCTGCTCAAAGTCAGAAAAGTTCTTGAGCAGGGATTCTACACCTGAAGGTGAATAGAAACATATCATATCATAAAAAACTTCCCGAAGGTCCGAAAGGTCACTTGGGACAGTATTATAGATAACGACCTTGGTTAAGTCATATCCGTTCGCTTCCATCCAGTCTGTCAAATGACGGGTGTGAATGGAACTGCAAGGGAACAGGAACTTTTCATCTTTCTTTTTCTTCACCACGTCGATCAGGTCTTTTGAAGTCCTGGATCCAACGAAAAGTTTACGCTTTCGGACCGTAATGTGCTTTTGTAGATACCTTGCGGTAGCCTCACTAACACAGAAGTATCTCATGTCGGGTGGGAGTTCTATCTTGACTTCAGACAACAAATTGAAGAAATGATCTATGGCATATTTGCTGGTAAATATGATTGCAGTAAAATCGAGAGGATTAATATTTTGCTTCCGGAACTCATTCACAGAAATGCCCTCGATTTGAATAAACTTGCGAAAATCGATCCTTAACCCCCATTCCTTTGCAAGCTTAAAATATGGTGAATTCTCATCCGATGGATAAGGCTGAGAAATCAAAATAGAATTGACCTGTTTACCCATTTAATATTTCGGTAGCCCCTTTAGATAATAAAGATTCAGCAAGGCGATTTCCAAGGGCCTTAGCCTGGGAGGTATGCCCTTCAATACTTTCACGCATAATCACACTGCCATCAATGGAACCCAATCCTCCCTGTAAACTAAGAGATTCTCCCATAACCGTGGCAAGAGCAAAAATAGGAGTGTGACAGCCTCCTTCAAGTTTACGAAGAAAGGCTCGCTCGGCTGAAATAGCTAACTCTGTTTCCTTGTGGTTTAGAGCCTCTCGTACCTGGTTCAAACCAGTCCCTTCAATACTTCCCATAATTCCGATTGAGCCTTGCCCTACGGCTGGGGTAAAGGTGTTTACATTCAACTTTCTTCGGACCAGATCAAGATATCCCATCCTTTTCACACCTGCGTAAGCCAAGATGAGCGCATCGTATGCCCCATCTTTGAGTTTCAAAATTCGGGTGTCCACATTTCCACGAATCACCTTCACCTTACAATGAGGAGAATAATGCATAAGAAGTGATTGTCGCCGTAGTGAAGATGTTCCGATCACCAAAGTAGAATTCAGGTTGTCCAAATCTACGGCTTCATCAATAGCAACAAGTACATCGCGCGGATCTTCACGCTTCATAAAAGCGATCAGATCCAAACCTTCCGGAACTTTAGAAGGCACATCCTTCGAACTATGTACGGCAATTTCAATTTCACCGTTTATCAGGGCTTCGTCAAGGATTTTTGTAAAAATGCCTCGTTCTCCCAGATTATGCAGTGCCGTGTCGGTGCGAATATCTCCCGTAGTCTTGTATTGGATCAACTCTGTAGACAAACCAACTCCCTCAAGGATGCGCTTTACCTTGTGTGCTTGCCACAAAGCAAGTTTGCTTCCACGTGTACCAATCCGCACAGTCATAGAATACCTCTATAGGAGTAAAATCCAGGGTAAAATTTCAAGGAAACAAATATACAAAAATTTCAAACTCGTAGGAAAAGAGAACAGCCGGGTCAATCCGGTATAGATCAAAATGAAACGCCTGATCAGATAGATAAAAAGGAAGATATACCAAATAATCAACAGGACCTCGCCCACTCTTACATCAGCGAAAGAGATAAATATCAATGGAAGCAGTGGCAATATATTCAACGGAAAAGAGGCAAAAATATCCAATGACTGAATGGTTGGCGAAAAGTTGTTTAAACGAAAAACACTGCCTGCCACATTCAAAAGCATATACTTCAGTGTATTGACTATCAGAAGAACAAAAATGGATAGCCCCATAATTTCCAGTGCGGAAAAGGAAGACCCTGACAGCACTTGGTACAAGAAGGATTCTTCCGACAAAACGCTGAGTCTTTCAAGAATTCCCGACAAGTTCAAATAATATAAGAATAGAGAGATTGTGACTCCTGTCAAGATAATTCTCACAAAGTTCATCAAGAACCGCTGTCCAGTTTTTAGATATTTATTGTTTCCGATCAGTTCTAGATAGATCTGTGTCTTACTGAGGTACTCGGGAAGGCTTTCATAAACTCTGGGGATGCCGATCCGGATCGCCAGCATTCCAAAAACAGGCAACAAGAGTAAGCAAAGTAATGTTAAGTGGTCCGGGTCTTTCACTTTGGGCATCCTCAGTTCCTTCCAACCCTGGAAACTTCCATATTCTTTTCCGGGGCGGAGGTCAGGACCTCGCCAAAATTCAGGAAAGAGAGTTTTAGGCTTGCACGCCAAGGGATAATAATTATAAAAGGCTAAGCTGTCCGCTCCCTCTGCTGAAAGCAGGATGGGGATACCTGATTCAGCCAATATCTTCAGGGCAGCGTTGGAAGGTCGAAAGGGCAGACAAACTGGTATGTTCTTAGGAATGGCAAACAGCCCATTGGTGTATCTGCTGAAAACTTCGGTATCATTTAAAACCGCGTTCTTTTCTTGCCACGGAGCAAGAACAACAGCCTTTGAAGCATATGATACTACTTCAGGATATGACAGTTGAAATTGCGCGGTATCCTTTTCCAAGATGAAAACCGCTCTATGAATTCCTAAAAAGTGCTCAGGATACAGGGAGTAGTCTGTCCCTTCAAGTGAAAGATGAATTCTTAACTGATCTCCCGTTGGATGGATCCAGTCGTAGTCAATTGGCAAAAGATGTTCTGCAAAAGGATCTTGGGAAACCTTCAGTAGTTGATCATTCCAATAAATCTCTGAGGTCCATGCCAAGCCTTCTAAATACAGATATAGCTGCCTGTCCGGATCTTGATCCTCAGGCAGTATGATCCATCTACTTAACTGGATTTCGGTGGCCTCCATATCAATGAATGGCACCTCTATTCCACCTTTCACAGAACTCCACTTTCCGGTCAGGTCCACCAGAGGCTTCAGTCCACTTGTTAAGGGACTTGGCACAAAATTAGCTGCCTCAACGAGGCCGCCTGTCACTCCCACATGTAGAAACAGAATCAATACTGGCAAGCACCTAGAGCCAAAATTGAAAACAAAAAGCAAAATCATATCTGATCTAATCGATATCTAAATTTTCATTTCTCAGAACATCGAGTCCCACATTCGCTCAAAAAGGCCTGTTATGTAAGCCTCCTCATAGAGTGCCTCTAAATTCCAGGGAATAGACCAAAGAAGTAAAAATACCATCCCTACCCTTCCCACCGCTTTCTCACTTAACTTGTCTACCAGGGGGGTGGCCATTAGCATCATCAAAGGCATAAAGCAAATGAACCAACGCATTCCAATGCAGTTACCACCATAATTCCAGGATCGAAAAATGATGAAGAGGACCAAAAAGAATATTCCGGCCATGATCCCGGTAAATTCTTTACGGAAGAATTTACCCATCCCCAAAATGTGCCGAAAATAGCTTACCAAGCCCAGTAGGAGAATCGGTGTCATTGAAAACAATCCTCGAAAGCCCAAAAACATGTGGAAGAAATAAATCCACTTGTCAGGGTGAATTGCATCAAGGTCTGCAGGATTATTCCAATAGCTACCTTCGAAGCGATACAACTCCGATTGAAGATAGAATGGTTTCCAAACTCCCGACAGGTTCTTATAGATTACCATACTGATCAGAACTGGAACCAAGGCTGTCAAAACCGCAAGGATTCCTTTTTTCCAATTTTTCGACAGGCTTAAAATCAAAAACCATGCAGCAATGCCCCCACTTGGGAGTTCGATCGCAAAGGCAAATCCACATGCTCCTCCAAGTAAGATAAACCGCCACCATTCATCCTTATCCTGCTGGGAGATTTTTTCCCAAAGCAAAAAGATGAACACATATAATATAGCGGAAGGCGTATGATTGTTGATCGTGACTGAATAACCGAATGACAACATCCCAATACTCAAAGCAAACAGCATATAATATGCGGTCCATTCACTTCTAACGTACTTCAGCAAAAAAAGCCAGATGCACCAGAGCATCAGTAAATATGGTAGTACTTGGTTCAGGATGACTAGTATCCGCAAATAATCAACTTTGAAATCATGAAACTCAGTTCCTGTCAACTTGCTGATCAGGAGAGCCTCGCCTGCCATTAAAAGAGGGTACAGTGGCGGTTTACTAGAATAATACCGATCTCCAACCTTAACCATATCATTCGACAAACTAAAGGTGGTGGTATCGGTGGGATTCATATGGGACCAGGTCCACGAGTCCACCAAACGCTCTACCGTGATGACCCTGGATCTCGGATTTGGAGTCAAACGAGACATTTTCATAAATGTCATCACCAATAACAAAGCTCCGAGGAGGGAAATAATGATTATTCCGTTTCGTTTAAGCTTTTTCGTTAGAGGCAATCCCATAGAGCAAAGTTGGAAAATCAACCTGCCTTATCAAAGTAGGAATGCTCTTCTGTTTGCCAACTTGAACCCGGGGTAATGGATTTAAATTAATTCATTCGGTTGCTAATGACAGGAGAGCCTTGGAAGTATTTTTCTCGACAAATGTTAGTGGGGGGAGGACCAGTGGCATGGATAAAGGACAAAAACGCCTCCATTTCATCTACAAGGTTGTCATCGATTTGGGTCTTTAGGATTTGTTCGGCCAGTTCAGATGCTGGAGAAGGGTTGTCTTCGGTAACTTTTTGCACTTGGGTTACGGGATCAATAGCAACAACTCCATCTTCCCAAGGAGCTAGGTTGAATTGGTACATAAAGGTTGTGAAATCCGCCGTAATAGGAGAATCCTCCACCCAATTCAGGGCGTGTCCCCAGAGAAATTGCTTGGGCTTTCGTTCCAACAGGCCCCGGATAAATTCAGATGAGGTAAGATTGAGGTCATAAGCAATGTATAGAATAGGGGCCCCTGGAACTTTTTGGCCTTCTGACCAAGGCTGAATTTTTGCCCCTTCCAGGCTTGCAAATGCCCTGGCCAGAATTTCACTGTGCTTATCTGGAAAGTAGACCACCGTTTCAGGTTGTAGACCCCAAGTATGCAAACATGCCCGAACTCTTTCTACACCTTCACGAATTAGGCTGAAGGAATCCTGGACATAGCAATATCGCCCTCGCATGGGACCGTCAAATCCATAAGGCGACAGGTGCAATAATGTACCTCCGGTCAAGACATAGTGCCAGCCCCTTAAGTCGTGGGAATCTAAGTCCGTAATGTCAACCAATTTGTCAGCGCGTTCAATGATCTTACCAATCCGGTCACGCATGAAGTCGTAATTCTCATCTGGTGGTTCAGAAAGACTTGGATAGATCGCTCTCCCTTCCTCCAGATGTCCAGACATAATTCCGTTGAATGCCAACAAATAGCGACACATAAAGCTGCTTTTCAAAATCTGCGTTGCACAGGATAAATGCATGTAAGCTAAGTTATACTGTCCAGCGTTTTCGAATGCAGTACAAAGTTCTGTCAGAACTGCCTCGTTGTCGGGATTCATCAGGTGAGCTTGGTTCAAAGGAGTAGCTGCCACCATTGGAAGGTTCACTTCAATCAGCTCATATCCAAGGCAATAAAGAAGTTGTACATTGTGAGGCTGATCGCTAGCCTTGATCGCAAGGTGACTTAACTTTTCGAACCCCATGGCACCAGCGATAGATCCGAATAATTGCCATACTTCAGCCCAACTGTCTTCGATATTCATTTCGCCGGGATATTCCACTAGCTTTTGCACCTCCACAAAGGCTTTGTGGTGCTCCCCTTCGCTGTGATAGTCGCTTGCTATTTGGAATATGTTATGGTAATCTAAATCCATTGCCCTACCCCGGTTGGCTATCTTCGTTTATACCCACCTTCATATTCGGGTATAATAAGACATAGCTTTTTGACTAACACCTGCCAATCCAAAAAGTTCTGATCACTTACAATCAAACTGCTTTCTTAACCCTCTTTCCTCTGAACTTTTTTAAAGCAGTTTCATGCGATTGCTTAACCTTCCTGGCCCAAGCAGAACTGGAAGAAATTAGAAAAGTTCCGGAAGGTCAAGAAAAAGACTGAGTGGAGCGGAGCCCGGACCTCTGTATCAATAGTATATTTCCAATATCATTACTCTATCTAGTGGTCACAAGGATGCTTTTGGTGGCAAGGGTATTTGCTAGTATAGCCGTGATGCTTGTTTGCACCTGCGCAACTTACAAACCCAAGGAGTAGGATAATGATCAAGCAAAACCCAAATAATTTCTTCATGTTGATTGTATTGAGGAACTGAAGTTAAAGAAGAATGATGGGTTTCTCAAGATTGATACGGCTGAATGACCAGAAACAACTGGGAGTCAACACCTCGGACGATCTAAACCGGATACTTTGCAAATACTGTGAGTAATCTGGCTTTTATCGAATAAGGTTAAATAGCAATGAAAATACCGATTGCCCTGTCCTTGGATCTCCTTATAATCTTGCAAAAGGGGATAAGACAGTATTCAAAGTACCATTCGGGGGTGGCCTGAATTCAATTTGGGGGTGGTCGGAGGTCAATTTGGGGGTGGTCTGGGTACAACTCAGTTGTGGTCAAAGTGTAATTCTGGGGGTGGTTGTAGTACGACCATGTGGCAGTCTGGGTACAATTCGGAGGATGGCTGGAACACATCTCAGTTGTGTTCAAATTACGATTCGGAGGTGGTCGGAGCACAATCCAGTGATCCTCAGAGGACAATTTAGTGGTGGCTGCAGGACAACTCAGTGGAGATCAAAATACTACCCGTTAGCGGTAAGGAATGCATTATACCCTCTGAAAAGGTGGATTTATGATCTAGGCTAAGCACACCAAGGTAGGTTTAGGATGCCTCCTTTTCCATCGCCAATTCCAATCCTGTGAATGGCCGAATGGAAAAAGATTGTGGATGATGAAGGGTGTAGCTACGTTCAAAATGTTTCCGTCGATACCCAATACCGGACTGGTTCAATATATTTGATTCTGG
>JBFGVE010000002.1:0-82654 GCA_041565275.1 Bacteroidia bacterium | reverse complement strand
CGTAAATCTAGGAATTATGAATGAAATAGGAAAATGTAGTCCCATTATTTATTTGTTATCCATACAAAAAAGGGCCATAAACGGCAGGGAACATCGATTCAGGCCCCTATCGCCAAGAGCCCGGAAAACAACCGGGTTGTGCTCCATAAACAACCCGGCTGGAGATGGAAGTGTCAATCAGTTGTGTACAGAACACCTCCCGGTTGGAGACAGAACACCTCCTGGATGAAGGCAGAACACATCCTGAATGAAGGCAGAACACATCCCGGTTGGGGTCAGAATACATCCTGGCTAGGGCCACAGTATAACCTGATTACGATTAAGCGTGCAGCTTGATTATTTCCAGCATACAATTTGGCTGTGTTTAGTGTACAATCCGACTGGTTGCGGAATACAATTCGATTATGTCCAGCGTACAATTTGGCTGTATACAGAGTTCAATCAAGTAACGGTCAGGAGAGTACATCCCGGTTTAGTACAGAATACAATCTGATTGTAGTCAGGATAGGCCTAGGTAATGGTCAGCCTACATCCCAGTTCTAGGAAGAACACAATCCGATTGGAAGCTCAGTACAATTCAGTTATTTCCGAAGTACAACTTTGTGTAGCTACAATACAACCCAGTTAGGGTCAAAAGTACAACCTTGTGTAGCTACAGTACAACCCAGTTGGGGTCAAAAGTACAACCCGGTTGTGACCAGATTACAACCCAGCAAGAGCCGAAGGACACAACGGCAAAGGTAAGAGTACAACCTGGCAAAGGTAGGAGGAATATTTAGCGGGGTTCAAAAATATAATTTACACGTAGTCTACTCCCAACTGCGTTGGTGGTTCTTTACGGGCGCTTTAGTCGCTGTCGAAGAACCTGCGACCTCTGGGACCAGAGTTGTACAGGCTGCCGCCTGCTCTGCCCCACAATGAGTTTTGACTGAGTGACCCACCTTTTACAATTGTGGGTCTGAATTTGGACAATAATCGGAAGAGATCGTGGAGAACCTCCAAGACCTTCATTAGTATTCAGAGAATAGTATAACACTATACGCCGAAAAGAAGACGGGTAGGGTCTTCGAGGTATTCGCGGACTTTATAGAGGAAGCTTACAGCTTCTTTTCCATCTACAATCCGATGGTCATAAGAAAGTGCTACATACATGATCGGGCGGATCTCTACCTGTCCATTGATGGCAACAGGTCTGTCAACGATATTGTGCATCCCGAGGATTGCACTTTGGGGGGGATTGATGATCGGGGTTGAGAGCATGGAACCGAATATCCCACCATTGGTGATGGAGAATGTACCACCAGTCATATCCTCCAATGTAACTTTATTGTCCCTGGCCTTAAGTGCGAAATGGCGAATTGCCTGTTCAATCTCCACAATCGACATACTCTCCGCGTTGCGGATATTGGGCACGACTAAACCGCGAGGAGTAGAGACAGCAATACCAATGTCTACGTAATCGTGGCTGACGATTTCATCTCCATCGATCTGAGAATTGACACCCGGAAAGTCCTTCATCGCTTCAGTGACGGCTTTGCAGAAAAAGCCCATGAATCCAAGTCCAACTCCGTGTTTTTCTTTGAACTTCTCTTTGTACTTGGTACGCAATTCCTTGATAGCCGACATATCCACTTCGTTGAAAGTAGTCAGCATCGCGGTTTCATTTTTCACCGACACCAATCTTTTGGCGATTGAGCGGCGCAAAGGAGACATGCGTTTCCGGCTAACTTCCCTGGTGCCTCCTCCTATAGTGGGGAGCGGAGAGGGTTCCTTTTGAGGTTCTGCCTTAGGATATTCATCGGCTACTGGCCTGTCCTTCAGTGCATGGATGACATCACCTTTGGTGATCCGTCCGTCACGACCTGAGCCAGTCACGGACTCGGCAGGGATGCCCTTATCCTTCATTAGCTTTTCTGCAGAAGGGCTTGGAACACCAGCGGTATGAGCCTTGGCTCCGGCAGATCCGGCAGTTTTACCAGAAGCAGTTTCAGAAGCTGATGTCACGGCTTCTGAGGCTTCGGATGGAACAAAGCTTGTATCCAACTTAGCGATCAATCCTCCGATGGGAAGGATATCCCCTTCTTGGGCTATGATCTCGATTTTTCCTGCATATTCTGCAGGAAGCTCCATGGTCGCTTTGTCAGAATTTATCTCAACCAACAGGTCATCCATTTCAACGATGTCCCCATCTTCAACCAGCCAGGATCCAAGCTCTACTTCGGTAATCGATTCGCCCGGACTGACAACTTTGATTTCAACTATCATAGTAACTTACTGAACTTTATTCAACAGTTCTCTTTCTCTGGAATTAACGGCAGCAAAGGACCGCTCTACAATACCAGCCTGTTCTTCCCTGTGCCTTATCTTGTATCCCGTGGCCGGGCTAGAACTTTCGGGGCGAGAGATGAGATTCAATTCCATCAAGCCTAGCTTGCGAGAGTGACGCAGAATGAAAGGCCACGGGCCCATGTTTTCAGGTTCCTCCTGAACCCAGAACCAGTCCCTCGCTTGCGTGTATTTTGTCTTCAATGCAGCAAGCTGCTTTTTGGCCAATGGATATATTTGCTCCAGGCGAACCACGGCTACATCTTTGTGATTCCCACCCTGCTGTGCTTTTACCAAGTCATAGTACACTTTTCCACTACAGATCAATACACGTCTGACGTCATTTGCCTCGACGAGCGGATCGTCAATAATCTCGCGAAAGCGTCCCTCGGTCAGTTCAGCAAATGAACTCGTTGCCTCAGGAAGTCTCAACAAAGATTTAGGTGTAAACACGACCAGAGGCTTGCGGAAGTTTCGGTGGAGTTGGCGCCGTAGGAGGTGGAACATCTGTGCAGGTGTAGTCGGATTGGCCAATTGCCAGTTATCGCCGGCTGACAACTCCAGAAAGCGTTCTATCCGTGCCGAACTGTGCTCCGGTCCCTGTCCTTCGTAGCCGTGGGGCAACAACAGCACCAAACCGCTGAAACGGCGCCATTTTTGCTCTGCACTTGATATGTACTGGTCAATGACAGTCATGGCTCCATTGACAAAATCACCAAATTGGGCTTCCCAGAGGGTTAAAGTATGAGGTGACGACCAAGAGTAACCATATTCAAATCCCAAAACCGCAAACTCGCTCAGGTGTGAATTGTAAATCTCTATCTTCTCCTGCCCCTCAGTCAAGTGGTTAAGAGGAGTATATTCCTCTTCCGTCTCTGCATCTTTCAGGATAGCGTGGCGGTGGCCGAAGGTGCCACGTTCTACATCCTGACCAGACATTCGAACAGGATTGCCTTCCGCAAGTAAGCTGGCGTAAGCAAGCAACTCACCCATAGACCAATCCAAACGGTCCGTCTCCAGCATCACTTTCCGCTGCTCGAAGATCTTAATCATTTTGTCAAAAAAGTTCCAATCCTCCGGGAGTTCGAGCATTTTATCAGCCAGTGGCCGGAGTACATTGTCCGGGACAGCTGTCTCAGGAGACCTGTCCCAGTCAACAGCACCATCTAGCTTTAGGTCCTTCCAATTGGAATCCCCAAACTTGTATTCTACTGCCTTCCCCGCTTGCTTGACTTCATTCAAGAGTCCCTGCAGTGTCTTTTTAAATTCTTTCTCCATCTTCTTGGCCAGGTTGGCTTCCACTGAACCGGATAGAGTTAGTTTTTTAAAGTAAATATCCAGGGGGTTTGCGTGCTTCGCGATCGTCTCGTAAAGCTTTGGCTGAGTAAATCTAGGTTCATCACCTTCGTTGTGCCCGTGACGACGGTAACAAAGCAAATCGATGAACACATCACGGTTGAATTTCTGCCGAAATTCCATGGCCAGCCGTGACACATACACGACCGCCTCAACGTCGTCCCCGTTAACGTGAAAGACTGGAGAGCCGGTCACCTTTGCCACATCAGTACAATAAGTGGAAGACCTTCCATCAATATAATTGGTAGTAAACCCGACTTGATTGTTGATGACGATATGAACTGTTCCTCCGGTCTCATAGGCTTCTAACTCAGACATTTGCAGAGTTTCGTAAACAACACCCTGACCAGCAATGGAAGCATCACCATGGATCAGCAAAGTTGCAAGGCGGTTATGATCCCGGCCGTATTTACCATCGATCTTAGCCCTTGACTTACCAATTGCAACAGGACCGACGGATTCAAGGTGGGAAGGATTCGGGCAAAGGGACAGGTGAATTTTTTTCCCTTTTTCAGAATCAATATCTACTGAATAGCCATGATGGTACTTGACATCTCCATAAAAGCTATCATCTTCCGGGTTATAAAGTTCCTCAAACTCAGAGAATACATCGGAGTAAGACTTGTTAAGGATATTTACCAGGACATTCAGTCGCCCACGGTGAGCCATCCCAATAATATACTCCTCAACGCCATCTTCGGAACCGTATTCAATCAATTCGCTCAGGGCTGGGATCAGGGATTCGGCACCTTCAATGGAGAAACGCTTCTGACCAACGTACTTTGTTCCAAGGAATTTTTCAAATACAACTGCCTGGTTGAGCTTGTGGAGAATGTGCTGTTTTTCCTCAATGGAATAATTTCCGGTATTGAGGTCTGCTTCCATCCTGTCCCGTAACCAGTCATGGATCTTTAATTCCCGGATATAACGGAATTCCGCACCAATAGACTGGCAATAAGTTTTTTCGAGCTTGGCAACGATGTCACGTAATTTGGCGGGCCCCAGTCCGATCTCAACTCCAGCCTGAAAAACAGAATCCAAATCCTCATCAGAGAGTCCGTAATTCTCCAGATCAAGGGTGGGTGAGTATTGGCGGCGGTCCCGAACGGGATTGCTCTTCGTAAAAAGATGGCCCCTTGTACGGTAGCCATCTATCAGATTGAGTACGTGTATCTCTTTGAGGTTGCCAATTGTTATCGAACCTTCCTGGCGGGTAGAGCTGGCAAAATCAAATCCTTCGAAGAATTTCTGCCAGCCATAATCTACAGATCCAGGGTCTTCCAGGTACAATTCGTACTGGGAATCAATAAATTCAGGGTGAGCATTGCTCAAATAGGAATATGAAGTAGACATATTGTTTTGCTTTCGGCATGGGATGAATGGCTCTTAAGCCAATGAAACAGCTTCTCTGTGAATAATTCGGGCTTCGAAGTCACCACGGAACTTCAATAATGCAGAGCGAACCGGCCAGGCGGTGGCATCTGCCAAGGCACATACCGTACGCCCTTCCATTGTATCACAAAGTTCTAGTAATTTGTCTATATCCCTATTGGTTGCTTCATTCTGATGGAAACGGGTCAGTATCTTAACAAACCAACCAGTTCCTTCGCGACAAGGCGTACATTGACCACAGGATTCATGATCATAGAATTTAGCGATTCGAAGCGTGAACTTCACCATGTCAGTATCTTCATCCAATACGCACATTCCTGCTGTACCGAGAACAGAGCCCACACTGCGTAGCGACTCAGAATCCATGGTGAGGCCGGACATTACTTCTTCAGCAGTAACCAATGGGCAGGAAGAGCCGCCAGGACTGACTGCTTTGAGCTTTTTACCATTGCGCATTCCACCTGCAACTTCATAGATCAGGTCCTTCATGAGCATGCCGGTAGGATATTCATAAACTCCTGGACGGTTAACGTGGCCGGAGAGGCCATAGAGAAGCGGTCCGGGGTGGTTTTGTGCTCCCATAGTATTGAACCAAGTGGAGCCATTCTTTATCACCAAGGGCACGTTGGCCAGGGTTTCGATGTTATTGATGGTAGTTGGCCTCCCCCATAGCCCTTTCTGAGCAGGGAATGGTGGTTTGGAACGTGGATAAGCCCGGTTGCCCTCCAATGATTCCATCAGAGAGGTTTCTTCACCACAGATATAAGCTCCTGCACCTGTGTGTACAAATACATCACAAGAAAAGTTGGAACCAAAAATATTCTTCCCGACTACACCCTTGGTATAGGCTTGGTCTACAGCATCCTGTAAAATATCGATCCAGTCTTTGTACTCACCACGGACATATACATAGGCCGCTTCCATGTCCATAGCATAGCAAGCGAGCAATGCACCTTCAATGAACTGGTGTGGATTGAATTCAAAGAGACGACGGTCCTTGAATGTTCCAGGCTCCGACTCGTCACCATTACAGGCTAGAAAACGGGGTACACCTTCCTGCTTGGGCGGCATGAAAGACCACTTCAACCCCGCATTAAAACCAGCTCCACCACGTCCACGGATATTGGCTGCCTTTACTTCATCAATGACCTTCTTCTGATCCCATTTATCGGTGGACACTACCTCCCTGAGGGCATCATAACCCCCATGTTTCATGTAAACATTGATTTGATTGTAGTTCTCAATGTCCGGAAGAAGGACTTTCTTATATTCTCGCCAGTTTTGCATCTGATAAGCTCTTAATGCCTTGTTTCAGAAAATAAAGTTAGGAAAGATTTACTATAAAAGAATCTGTACATGGCATAATTTCAATTATAACTAAACGGGGCTGAGCTTGTTTGCATCAATTAACTTCTGAAGCTTCGGCTGTACCTTCCGTAGTGGCTTGTTTTTCAATCTCCTGACTTCTCTCCTGGTGCAAACGCAAGAACCGCTGCTGGAACAGGACCACAGCCATAATCCCGACAGAGATAGAAAGATCAGCTAGGTTGAATACTGGAAGTAGATTCATATTGATCCCCAAAAACTCTCCTTGGTAGAAATCGAGGTAAAACATGTCAACCACCCTCCCCTCAAAAAGCCCTCCTTCATACCAATTCATGCCAGAGAACCAGATCCCGTAAAAGACACGGTCGATGATATTTCCCAAAGCTCCTCCTAAGATGAGAGCTAAAAAGAACGGCAAGCCAGAGCGATGGTCTCGAACACGTGACAATAGGTAAGCGATCACCACGACTGCTCCGATAGAAAAAACGGTCAATAGCAGTTTGGCCGTCTCGTCTGTCATTTCTATCCCGATCTCATTGGACAGGTCGGCGATGGTCAGGCCAAAGGCAGCTCCCCTGTTCTCGATAAAGTTAATCCGAAAGACGTCCCCAACCACTGAGATGTCCTGTCCCGGTTGCATAGTAAACTTGACAATCAATTTGACCAGTTGGTCCACCAATACCACCCCAAAGGCATACCAGAAGAATTTGTAGTACCTCAACAACCCTGGGGCGGGCCCGTTTAGTGGACTATGGTCTTTCTGCATAAATCGGGAGTTTTGCGGATCACCCCTATAGGTTACCTGTAAACGTGGATCTTACCTTCCACTCCGTCAATTTCTATTGATTGTCCTTCGTGGAGGTTATCAACGATTCTCAGGTCAAGACCAAGCGTTTCTTCGCGAATAAATTCACTGTATTCCTGAATGGAAGCACGCCACCTTTCATCTGCTTCGATCTCAATATGGATCCGGTCCACTACATCAAAATCCAGGTCTTTGCGGAGATTTTGAATCCGGTTGATCAAGTCCCGGGCAACACCTTCCCGCTTGAGGGACTCAGTGACGATCACATCCAAGGCAACGGTCAGGGTGGAATTGGAGGCAACTTTCCACCCAGGTATGTCTTCTGTCCTGATCTCTATTTCCGAAAGAGTAAGGGTAAATGGTCTACCGGCGATTTCCACATCGATCTCACCCTCAGATTCCAATAGGCCAATCTCGTGGTTGGTGAAGGCTCCTATCACTCCGGCAGCAGCCTTCACATTCTTTCCCAACTTTGGACCCAGAGACTTGAAGTTTGGCTTTGCTTTTTTGACAATCGTTGTGTCTTCATCAGCGGAAACCAACTCCATCTCCTTTACATTCACCTCACGAAGGATCACTTGTTCCATTTCCTGCAAGGATTTACGCATTTCTTCGTTGAGAACAGGTATGAGGACTTTTTGTAAGGGTTGGCGCACCTTGATGCGCTCACTCTTGCGTATAGAGTGGACCAGTGACGTAGCCGCACGGGCAAGATCCATGCGATATTCAAGCCTTTCATCGATCTCGGCCTCGTTAACTTTGGGAAAGTCACATAGGTGAACAGATTCAGCGGTATCCAAACCACAAACCCCATTGAGGTCTTGATAGAGTTTTTCACTGTAGAAGGGTGCTACCGGGCTCATCAACTTAGAGATGGTGAATAGACACTCATAAAGTGTCTGGAAAGCAGCTTCCTTTTCTTGGCCCATCCCGGACTTCCAGAAGACGCGGCGACTGAGGCGCACGTACCAATTGGATAATTGATCCAGAAAGGATTCCATTGCCTTGACAGCACGGTGAGGCTCGTAATCTCCCAGGAAAAAATCAACGTCTCGAATGAGATGGTTCAACCGAGAAATGATCCAACGATCCATTTCAGACCGTATGGCCGCAGGTATACGTTGACCTGAGTAATCAAATCCATCAATATTGGCGTACTGGGCAAAGAAGAAGTAAGTATTGAAGAGAGTTCCGAAAAACAACCGTTTGGATTCTTCCAGAAACTTTTTTCCAAATTTTAGATTTTCCCAAGGAGCAGCGTTACCGACCATGTACCAGCGTGCAGCATCTGCACCATAAACAGGAAGTATTTCATTGGGAGCGATCACGTTGCCGATACTTTTAGCCATTTTACGTCCCTTTTCATCCAGGACAAATCCGTTGGAAACTACGTTCTTATAGGCTACACTGTCGTGAAGCATTACGCTCAAGGCGTGAAGGGTGTAGAACCAACCCCGTGTTTGATCGACTCCTTCCGCGATAAAGTCTGCAGGAAAATTTGTCCTGAAGACATCCTCATTCTCCAATGGATAGTGCCATTGCGCATAAGGCATGGCTCCTGAATCAAACCAAACGTCTATCAGGTCAGGCTCGCGCCTCATAGGTTGTCCAGCACTACTGGCCAGAACCAACTCATCAACGAAAGGGCGATGAAGATCATCAGCGTTCTCAAACCGGGTCCAAGCAGCTTTGTCCATCAAACCTGCTGCTATTGCGTTTTCCACTTCTTTCTTCAATTCTGCAATGGAACCAATACAAATTTCTTCGCTGCCATCCTCAGTGCGCCATACCGGAAGGGGGGTTCCCCAATAACGTGACCTGCTCAGATTCCAGTCGACCATATTTTCCAACCAGTTGCCAAAACGCCCTTCACCGGTTGCTGCAGGCTTCCAGTTGATGGTCTTATTCAGTTCAACCATTCGGTCTTTGAATGCTGTCGTCCTAATGAACCAGTTGTCAAGAGGATAATAGAGTACGGGCTTATCCGTCCTCCAACAATGGGGATAGCTGTGCTCGTACTTCTCGATCTTAAAGGCGAGGCTCTCCAACTTGAGCTTAAGGGCGATCCGCTCATCAACGCTCAAATAGCCCTTTAGGTTAGGGATGATGTCCTTTAATTGCTCTTTTTGATACTCAAAGGCTTCCTGAATTTCCTCTTCACTCAGGTATTCACGCTTGACTGCCTCCCCGCCAAAACCAAACAGTTCATCTTGCACTTCATGTACAAACTTCCCCTGCTTATCTACAAGCGGCCCCAAAGAACCGTCCTCCAGAGTTACCTGAATGGCAGAAATGCCGTTTTGCCTGGCTACTCTAAAGTCATCGACACCGAATGTTGGGGCGAGGTGTACGATACCCGTACCATCGGAAGTGGTGATAAAATCACCGATGACCACCCGAAATGCGTCCCCTCTTGGAGCGACATAAGGCAGCAATTGTTCATATTTAATTCCTTCCAAATCAGAACCCTTGAATTGGGCCACGATCTTAAAGGGAATTCCCTTCCCACCAATCCTACCTTTTCCTTCTGCACCAACCTCTGCGACAAACTCACCTTTAATCCCCATAAGCCTGGGGACCAGATCCATGGCTACCATTACTGAAGCAGCTTCGCCAGTGTATGGATTCTCCGTATCTACCAAAGCATAACGGATTCCTTTTCCCACTCCAAGTGCAGTGTTGGAAGGCAAGGTCCAGGGCGTAGTGGTCCAGGCAAGGAAATATATCTGATGGGTAGTCGCGGCAAACAAAAATTCTGATGATTCATCGCGAATAACCTTAAACTGAGCCGTCACGGTGTTGTCGGTCACATCTCGATAACAGCCTGGTTGATTAAGTTCATGAGAACTCAAACCAGTACCTGCAGCAGGAGAGTAGGGCTGGATTGAATAGCCTTTGTACAAGAGATCTTTGCTGTATAGTTGCTTCAATAGTGCCCAACATGATTCAATATATTCGTTGCTAAAGGTAATGTAGGGGTTTCCCAGATCAACCCAGTAGCCCATTTCTTCAGTCAGTTGGTTCCACTCATCTTTGAACCGCATAACAGCTTCACGGCATGCCTTGTTGTATTCCGCTATGGATATCTCTTTCCCAATATCAGTCTTACTGATGCCTAACTCCTTCTCTACCTTGAGCTCAACTGGAAGCCCATGAGTGTCCCACCCTGCCTTACGCCTGACCTGAAAACCCTTGAGGGTCTTATAGCGACAGTAAATATCTTTAATGGTCCTGGCAATCACATGGTGAATTCCTGGCATTCCATTTGCAGAAGGAGGACCTTCAAAAAAGACAAATTGCGGGCTTCCATCCCGCTTATCAATGCTTTTTTTGAAAATGTCATTCTCCTTCCACCACTTCAGAACCTCTTGATCCAGATCCGGCAAGGATACGAGCCTATCTTCAGGATAAACTTTCTTTGGGGATTTTGTAGTATTATCCATCATCTCCTTTCATGAAATCTTGTATCATCTCCACTTCGTCCCGTTCCTCGTCATAATCAATCCAGCCATCTGCAAACTGCTCCTCATCTTTATGGAATGAAATCAAAAGAGAGGGAAGAAGTAGCAGATTTGTAAAGAGAGCGATCAACAAAGTTAGGGAGGTCAATTGACCCAGGGCCGCAGTCCCACCATAAGAAGAAAAGGCGAAAATAACGAATCCGAAAAACAAAATGATTGATGTATAGATCATACTTACACCTGTATCCTTGAAAGAGTTGGAGACAGCTTCTGCTACACCGTTGCCAGTCTTACGAGCCAACCGGTAACGAGCCAAATAGTGTATCGTATCGTCTACTGCAATTCCGAAAGCGACCGAGAAGATCAAGGCGGTAGAAGGTTTGATCGGAATGTTCAATATCCCCATAATTCCTGCGGTCAATACCAATGGCAAGAAATTGGGAATTAAAGCGATGATCACCATTTTCAGAGAACCAAAAAGTAAAGCCATCAAAATGGCGATCACCAGGAATGCAATCATAAGACTCTGAAACAAATTCCTAATCAGATAATCATTGCTCTTGATGAATATTTTTGTAGTCCCTGTGATCTTCACTTTGTCGGCGAAATCAATCTTTCCCTCACCGTGAAGTATTTCATATTGCATAGAAGTATCACCAGCTTCAAAGATATCTCCAGGCGTGTACACCTCATTTCCGTACTTGATTCGAAATGAATCTCTACCTTCCCAGACTTTGTATTTTTCACCTTCTTTGAGGCGATCAGGCTTTAGATTAACTACAAATATATCTACCAAATGCTGTTCCAGAGAATCGATTATGGGTCCCAAACGCTTGGCCCCGACATCCTGCACACTGGCTTTTATCCTCACTTTGGAAAAAGTTGTATCGAATATGGCTATCTCACCGAAAAGAGAATCTATTTGACTGTTTTTGGTAAAAGCCTGAATTGCCGAGTACTCTTCTGAACTTGGCAATACGTACTCTTCCGGGAAATTGCTCAGAAATGCCTGCCTCCCGAATTTGACAAGGTCAAGGATGGAGACAGCACGGGATATTTCGGGAAATCCAGCCATTAAGGTTTGGAATTCATCAAGTCCCTTCAAAATCGACCTTCTGGTAATACCTCGCTTTCTGTGGGTGTTGACCACGACCTCAAATGGCATTACTCCACCAAATTCCCTTTCAAAGAACCTGAGGTCAGAAATAACTTTTTCATCGTTGGGAAGGTCATCCACAACACGCGCTCTTGGCTCCAGTTGATTCATCCCCCAAACGGCTACTCCTACAAGAATTAAACTTATACCATACACCACCCAACGTCGCTTTTGTACTGTGGAGTCAAGGAACCTAATAGCTCCCTGCAAGAGTTTTCGTTCTGTGTGCTTGACATGACGCTGAGAGGGAGGAGGTAGAAAACTGAAGATGATGGGGATCAGCAGCAGGGAGATAAAAAAGGTAACTACCACACTCAGACCAGCAAGGACACCAAACTCCTTCAACATTTGGATCCGAGTAAAATAAAGCACCCCAAAACCTACTGCAGTCGTCGCATTGGTCATCACCGTGACGATCCCGATCTTCTGTATGACGTTAACTAAAGCCCGTATTTGATTACCGGACCTCTTGAACTCAAAATGATATTTAGTCAACAAATAGATAGAGTTCGGGACACCAATCACGGCAATCAAAGCCGGAAGAATACCAGTCAGAATGGTGATCTTATATCCCAGCAACCCCATCATCCCCATTGACCAAACTATGACAATACAGATGACCAACATGGGAAATATGACGGCTGTAATTGATCTGAAAGTGAAGAAGAGCGCTATTCCCATGACCAAAACAGCCAAACCCAGGAAAAGGATCATCTCTTCTAAGATAAACCCATTTACAAAGGTTCGGATATAGGGCAAGCCAGAAAGGTGTGCTTCCACTCCTATTCTCTCTTGAGTCCTATAAGCTGCCTTGGAGATCCCACCAACAATTTCAGATTTCTCCGATGTATCCAGCCGATCGTTATCAATCGTGACCAGCAATAAAGTGACTGTATTGTCTTTGTTAATGAGCAAGCCCTCATAGAATGGGAGGGCTGTCAGAATCTTTTTCAAAGAGTCCATTTCCGCCTCACTGGAGGCTGGCCTTTCCGCAATCCGCTGCAACTGAAAACTTTCCGTCTCATAATCTGCAATGATCCGGGTAGCATTGGCAATAGACTGTACAGAAGTGACCCCGTCAATCTGTTCAAGGACTTCTGTCAGCTTGTAAATTTCATTGAAGAATTCCAGACCAAAAATATCACCTTCAAATCCAATTACCAGTCCGTTTCCATCGGCTCCAAACTCTTCCCGAAATTCTTGGTAATCAATAAAATCAGGATCAGAAGGTGGAATGATCTTACCAAAGTCGTGCATCTGCTCGGTACCGCGGACAGACCACATAAATGCAGTGGCCAGAATCACCACGATCAATATGGGTATTCTTTGTCTTAGGATTATACTCGCTATGACTTTCCAGCCTCTCATTTTTGGGAGCACAAAGTTAGTCAAAAGATACGGAGTAAGAAATCCGCTGAATACCCCTCATAAAAGTCCTATGTCAATCAAAAAAGGAATCAAATCTATAGTCCTTGCCGCATCCTTGCGGTTGTCATACTTCAGCCATACTTTGGATCTACAAATCTGATCGGGAAATAAAAATCTTGCGGGTATATCTTGCAGATCCCAGCTGTAGGTTGAACAGGTATAGCCCCTGGCTAAATTGACCCAAGTGGATCTTGTGTTCAAACACACCAGGAGAGTTTTCTTGGAAATCCTTTTTCATAACGACCCGCCCTTTCAGATCTAGCATTTGCAAACTGACAGATGCTTTCTGGTGAGAATAATAAGTCAAATTTATCCAATCCTTAGCTGGGTTTGGATAGAGGGCCAGCAAGCTACTGGAAATTGGTCCTTCTGGATTTACTGAGCGAATCTCTGAAAAAGTCGACTGTCCATTGTAATCCAATTGCCTGATACGGTAAAAATAAGGCCTACCATTGAAAGTAATCTCGTCAACATAGGTGTAAACATGACCATCTTCGGTATCTCCCAGTCCCTTTACGAAGGATATATCTTCCCAGAGGACATGACCAGTTTCACCCAAACCATCTTGCTGCCCACGCTCAATAACAAAGCCCCGATTGTTGGATTCCATGAAGGTTTCCCAACTTATGGTAGAAGTAGAGCCATTCAGACTCACAACAAAGGGTCCGAACTCAATCGGAAGAGGATCCTGGCTACGATAAAGCCGGAACTCACAATCATCTCCGGCATAGCCATCTAACATAAGATAATAAGAATTACCCACCGTGAGGTTTGTAGCCTGGAAAATACCAGTAGTAGCCAACATGGGATTCCAGCAATCAGAAACAGAAGTGAAGTTGAAGCAATCAGAAGAGGAGAAGACTTCTGCTTGTATACCAAATCCGGAAAGGCAATTTCCAGCTTCTGCAACAAAAGTCATGGTAGTAGAATCCGCAGCAAAAGAATACCAAGTATTATTTTCAATGGTTCCGCAGAAATCATTTAGGAGATCAGTACTGGCATCAGCCCCGTACAGCTCATCGGTGAATCCACATACTGTATCATTGGGACCCAAGCTAACTACAGTGGCCTGAGAACATAAATCAGAACCATTTGAAGGACTATTACATGCTGGAGGGCATTGAGTTATTTCTATGTCAAAAGGAGTACAATTAGGGTTGGGCTGGGTGGAAACGACAATGTAATAAGTGCCAGCACTGTCCAAGTTAATCCTTCTCAATTTTGGATTCCCATCAACTTCCGTTCGTTGAGCTACACAATTGGATAGCGTAGGACAACCATCATAGACAAAAAATCCCGTATTCTGGCCTGTGTTTTCCAAATCAATACGGATACATTCATCACCAGGTGAGCTATAACTAAATACAAAGTCCTCTCCGTTCATAAAAGAACTGGAGCAAGCAGTAGTATTATCGTAATCATCGCCAAACCCACAAGTCGTAAAGCCCTGTTGGCTATAGGGCAGACCAGGAATCGGAAATGGATTTGCACAAGTATTTCCAATACCTACAGCTACACAATTGCTAACACTGATATCAAAAGGCATATACGGCAGACCCGAGATACCGGATATCACAATATAATAAGTGGTTGTAGAACCCAGTGCAATGTTACTCAGGAAAGGACTTCCAGAAGCTGCCTCAGAAAAAGCTACACAATTGGTAGAAGGGTCGTCAGGACAACCATCCAACAGGAAAAGACCAGAGTAAGTGAATGTGTTCTGAGTAAAAATAGAGATGCATTCTCCTGCGGTTCCATCGTAGGAAAAAACGTAATCCAAACCGTTCATATAGGTTGAATTGCAGGCATGGGATTGATTATAATCATTACTGAAATCTCTGGTGGTCAGTCCACCTGTGGAGAATGGTAGTGAGCTGATTACATGAGGATTGACACAATCATCTCCTGTCCCACCTCTGGGAGGCTCAACCTTATATGCAAGGGCACCACACTGAGTAGAGGTCTGACAATCTCCCCCCGAGCCAGAGTCGTAGAAACTAGTCAGTAACCGGTAAGTTCCACTGGCTCGACAAGGGAAAACCAAATAGGACTGCAAGAAACAAAAGTCATCATTACGGACACTGTCAATGTCGGGGGTTCCTGGGTCATATCCCGTTGGAAAATTTCCAGCACTGTCCGAGATACTTAGCTGGGTATCCCAGGTAGCTGCACCACCCGCAAAACAGAAGGTAAAAATATATTGGTTTCCTGCAACAGCATAAAATTCCAGGTAGTCCCCACCCGTAACACATGGCCAAACTTGCCAAGGAACAGTTGGAGTAATATCCCCGACCTTTGTTCCTCCAAAACAATAATTGGTCGGTATTTGCGCTATAGCAAACTGGGGAAACGCCATTCCAATGACCAAGACAAGGAACTTTATCAAAAATAGATGCGATTTTCTTAGCGTTTCCATAACCAACACTCATTAGAGTGATCCAAAAGCAATACAAGATCAGTGGCTGGCTTATTTGGCTTAGGTATCAGTTGAGATTCCAAAAAGAGAACCCACCAAGCTTTACACGTAGGTACCCCACCCTTATTTTCGACTCCAGCCTCAAAAACCCAATTCAAGCTAACGTAGCTATAACGATTTCATTGGTTGCCCCAGGAAATATAAAAGGACAACGAAATTCAACGCAACGTGTAAACTACCTATAAAGACTGAGAAAATCAATCTTCCCAAAATTCCTTATTCTTACCAGGATTTAGCATTTGCCAAAGCCTATCTTTTAGTTCAGGAAGGCCCTCTTGGGTGACTGAAGATATGAAATGCCAAGGTACGTCAGGCAGACTTCCCTTGAGTTGCTCTAGTTCTTCTTCATCGAGGAGGTCGGTTTTAGTAATCGCAAGGAAACGATCTTTGTGGATCAATTCAGGGGCATAGGCCCTCAATTCACCGACCAGGGTCTCATATTCTTCAATTATGTCATCACTCTCTACCGAGATCATGAAGAGAAGTACCGAATTACGCTCAATGTGACGCAGAAAGCGGGTTCCTAGTCCCTTCCCTTTACTGGCGCCCTTTATGATTCCAGGGATATCAGCAAGTACAAAGCTTTGATAGTCTTTGTACTTGACGATTCCCAGATTGGGAACCAGTGTAGTAAATGCATAATCCGCGATCTTGGGTCTGGCAGCCGTAACAACTGACAGCAGGGTAGACTTTCCTGCATTGGGAAAACCGACCAAGCCTATGTCAGCAAGCACTTTTAACTCCAGTACTGCAACCATTTCCTTTGGAGGGCCACCTTCACTAGAATATTCCGGTGCTTGGTTGGAGGAAGAACGAAAATGCCAATTTCCTTTTCCGCCATGCCCTCCGGTCAAAATGGTCAAACGCTCTCCTTCTTCTTTGATCTCTCCTAAAACTTCTCCGGTTTCTTCGTTCGTTACGACCGTTCCCAATGGAACCTTGACAATCCGGTCCTTGCCAGATCTTCCGGTTTTCCGATTACCTTCACCGGGTGCAGCATTTTCTGCATGGATATGCTTGCGATATTTAAGATCTAATAGAGTCCAAAGTTGGCCGCTCCCTTCGAGGATGATGTCTCCACCTTTCCCTCCGTCACCACCATCTGGTCCTCCTTTGTCTACATACTTCTCCCTGCGCCAGGATACTACACCCCTACCGCCTCTGCCACTGCGAAAGTAGATGCGAACGTGATCAACAAATGGATGTGGAGGCATTGATCAAACCTTAGCGGTCCTAACTTTTTCTAAAACAGTCCGGATACGAGTCGCAACTTCTTCAATGGAACCAACCCCATTGATCATTTGTAATTTTCCCTGTGACTGGTAATACTTCGCAACGGGAAGTGTTTGGGCATTGTAGTTGACGATCCGTGCCTCTATCACTTCCTTTGTATCATCAGCGCGTCCCTGGTCTTGGGCACGCTTCAGTAAACGCTCGATTAACTCTTCTTCAGGGGACTCGAGAAATACAACCGCTGCAATCGGAGAACCTGCCTTGTCCAGGATGTCATCCAGATATCGAGCCTGAGCAACAGTACGGGGATAGCCATCAAAAATGAATCCCTGTTTATCTATTCCGGTTGTAACGCGCTCCTGAACCAGTTCGTTAACGATTTCGTCGGAGACTAGAGTTCCAGCATCCATGATGGCAGCAACCAAGTTCCCGAGCTCTGTCTCAGACTTCCGAGCTGCACGGAGCATATCTCCTGTGGACAGGTGTTCTAGGTCGTATTGTTCCTTGATAAGATTAGACTGCGTGCCTTTACCTACACCAGGAGGGCCAAAAAGAAGTATATTGAACATGTCGATTGTGTTTTTGGAGTAAAGCAGCAAAGATAGTCCCATATCACTGAGAAGCCAAGCAAGAGCCGAGACCAAGGTTACAACGCCCCAGGACGTTCATGGATAAACAGAGAGATATGAAGGTGGTCACCCGAGCCTGAATGCCTTAAAGTATTGAAGCCCATCAATTCAAAATACCACCGCAACACAGTATTTCGCCATTCGGGGCGGTTATTGGTCCTGAGATCAATGGCATGGACATACCCATCCATCTGGGGAAAATGCAGGGATCTGCTCTTAGTGGTGAGGCCCATATCCCGATAATCTTCAGGAACCCGAGACATGTCTGTAATGACTAAGTCTCGATCAAAAATAGCCAAAGTCCCTACTGTGGTCCGCAGCAGAGGGTGAACGGAATAGTACTCGCCTTTTACTTGTGTCGTTTTGGCATTGTTTCCAGAAAGGAAGAACAATGTATAAGATATAAAACCGCCTACCAATACGATGGCAAGACGAAAGTTGATTTTTCTGGCGCCCTTTTTTGTTTTTTTCCTGGAGAATAAGGTCCTGGTAATCCGGTTTAAATAGATGAAGGTCAGGATAAAGGTAGGTATAGCACCAAAAGCAAGACAAAACCAGGGATCCAGATCAAGATTGGCATAAACGAAAACGGATACTCGGATCAATAGAATGAATGGAAGTATAGCGATCAAAACAAACCAAAGAGGGAAAAGTGCCACTTTGAAGAGGAGCGGTTGCTTATTTTTCTTTTTCCCCCGGGAAGCCACCTTAAATTATAAGTCGGTATATCGCAGACAGGTTGCGACCACGCTCAGCATAATCCATACCATAACCGACCACGAAGGCATTGGGAATGTTGAACCCAATAAACTCCGGAGGGGTCTCGGCTTGGAAAGCCTCTTCTTTGAATAGAAGGGTTACCAGCCTGACAGAAGCTGCTCCGCACCTCTTAATGCGATGGCGTAGCCACTCCAGGGTATTGCCTGTATCTACTATATCTTCGACCAAAAGAACATCTCTTCCTTCAACGGAGGCCTTTAAATCCAACAGCATATGCATCTCACCCGAACTGGTCATACTTCCTTTGTAGGAATTAACCCTAATAAAATGAATCTCAGGATCCCAGTTGAGATGTCTGACCAGATCGGCAGCAAATATGAATGATCCGTTTAATACACTTACTATCATTGGATCACATCCTGCATAGATAACATTCAATTGCTGCGCCAGCAAGTATATTTGGTCTTGCAATTCTGATTCTGATATTAAGAGAGTAAAGTCCTTATCAAGTATCTTGACTTCGTTCATGAAGAAGGGGCTTTGTAAGGTTTAAAAACTGAAACTAATCCAAAAAAACCTTTGGGTGAAACAATTAAAAAAAATAGAGCTAAATTTGGGCTCTGTAGGTTAGTAGCACCTTATATTAATAACTGGATACAGAGTGTCCGATCAAATCAAACACGAGTGCGGAATCGGAATGATCCGCCTCAAAAAACCCCTCAAGTTTTACAAGCACAAATACGGTACGCCTCTTTGGGGCCTGAACAAGATGTATTTGTTGATGGAAAAGCAGCATAACCGGGGCCAGGACGGGGCTGGTTTAGCCAGTCTCAAACTGGATGTTCCACCGGGTAGCCCTTACCTGAAAAGATTGCGGAACAACCAGAATTCTCCTTGGGGAGCACTCTTCAAAGAGATCAGTGGAAGAATGGCCTTACTCCAGCAAAGGTATCCTGGAATTGAGCAAGATGAAGACCTGCTGCATGAACATTTTGGTTTTGCCGGCGAGCTGTTGTTAGGACATCTCCGGTATGGAACCCACGGATCCTATAATATTGATGCCTGCCACCCCGTCGTTCGCTCCAACAATTGGCGGTCCCGGACCCTGACCATCGCAGGTAATTTTAACCTTACCAATGTCCACGACCTTTTCCAATACCTTGTTGAGTTGGGTCAACACCCCCGCTACATCTCAGATACAGAAACAGTTCTGGAACGCATCGGACACTTTCTGGATGAGGAAAATGAAGAACTACATGCCAAGTTCAAGCAACAAGGCAGAAGTAAACAAGAGATTTCAAGCCTGATCGCTGAAGGACTAGACACCCGAAAAATCATCCGAAAGGCTGCCAAACGCTGGGATGGAGGCTATGTTATGGGTGGACTCATAGGCTGTGGGATCGGGTGGGTAGCTCGTGACCCCAACGGAATTCGTCCTTGTCACTACTACGAGAATGATGACGTGATAGTAGTTGCCTCAGAGCGCCCCGCTATTTCTACTGTATTCGAGGTTGCTTATGATGATATAAAAGAACTCGAACCCGGTCACTTGATCACCATCAAGCGAAATGGAGAATTTTCCGTCAAAGCATTCACTGAGGCTCGGGAAAAGAAGAGTTGCTCTTTTGAAAGAATCTATTTTTCCCGAGGCAACGACCCTGACATCTACAGAGAAAGGATGGCATTAGGTGATATTCTAGTGCCTAAGATTTTGGAACATGTAGGACACGACCTCGACCACACAGTCTTTGGTTATATTCCCAACACCGCTGAAACTGCATTCTGGGGAATGATCAAAGGGGTCGAAACTTATATGAACCAGGAGAAAATACGGCAGATACGGGAGTTGCAGGGAAAAGCGACCGAAGGAGATTTGTCAAGGGTTTTGAATGCTCGTCCCAGGGTGGAAAAAGTAATTATCAAAGACATCAAGCTACGAACCTTCATTACCGATGACAACGCCCGTGATGATTTGGTGGCCCACGTATACGATGTAACCCAAGGAATTCTTACCCCCAAGGTAGATAACTTGGTCTGCATTGATGATTCTATCGTTCGGGGAACAACCCTGAAACAAAGTATTTTACGCATCTTGGGACGGCTTCAGCCAAAGAAAATCATCATTGTATCCTCTGCACCTCAGATCAGATACCCGGATTGTTATGGCATCGACATGTCTCAGATTGGTCGGTTCGCTGCTTTCCAGGCTGCAATTGCCTTGCTCAACGAGCGTGGCATGCATGGCACCATTCACCAAGTATATCGAGAATGCGTCGCCCTGAAGGAATACGATCTTCTTCATACCCGCAACGCAGTTAAGGCCATCTACGAGTTGTTTACCGAAGATGAAATCTCAAGGAAAATAGCTGATCTGCTGAAACCTGACAATTTGGATTGTCAAGTTGAAATTGTGTATCAACCTCTGGCCAATCTAGCCAAAGCCATCCCTAACCACCTGGGCGATTGGTACTTTTCCGGAGACTACCCTACTCCTGGCGGGAACAGAGTAGTCAACCAGGCTTTCATCAACTATGTGGAAGGAAAGGGTATCAGGTCGTACTAACAGATCGGAAAATAGATTGACATTTGGGAAGATACGATCAACTGAGGCCGGATGGGAAAATAGAACGCAACACCTGGCGACTCCTGAAGACCCCGTGTTAGTCAGAGACGTTGATGACAATCTTTCCATAACTGGCACGGCTTTCCATGAATGCGTGTGCTTCCGGGATTTGATCAAAATTAAATTCCTTGCCGATAACAGGACGGATCTTATGCCTGATCATAAATTTGCGTCCTTCCTCGAAATTTTCCACCACCAATTCCGGATTGTTTATCAAATAGCCGATGTGGGTAGCATATATTCCTATCGACCGCTTAGCCATATCCATGACTTTTGCTTTCGGAGCCATACGAACGGTTTTGATCCAGGAAAAAGGATTCCATTTTACCAGAGGTATGCTGGCAAACCCAGCTACGACCATGCGCCCGAATGGCTTGAGTAAAGCATAACTTTTCTTAAACACGTCTCCTCCTACCAACTCCAATACGATATCCGGCCGCATATCTTTTTCCAGGATGATATCATAAAAGTTTTCTTTAGTATAATTGACCGTCAAGTCAGCACCCAGGCGGTTAAGCAGATCTATTTTCTCTGGATTACTGGCCATTGCAATCACCGTGCAACCATGGGCTTTGAGCAATTGTACAGCCGCTGTTCCCACTCCACCAGCTGCCGCCTGCACCAACACCGTTTCCCCGGTCTCTACCCGGGCCTGGCAAAAGAGCGCAATCCACGCCGTCATATAATTGACCAATACAGCCGCATTTTCACTATCTGTGAAATCTGGAAAAGCCTGAAAGGCGAGAAAGGAGGGTACGTTGACATATTCCGCGTAGGCACCGCATTGTCCTCCAGTCATCACTTTGTCTCCAACCTGGAAGCCCGTGACCCCATCTCCAATGGCGACCACTTCTCCAAAGGCCTCCATACCGATGACATAGGGCCTCTTGGGTGCCCAACTGTACTGTCCTTTCCGAGACAAAATTTCCGCATAGTTAAGACCGATGGCCTTAGTCCTAACCTGGACCTCTCCCGAACCTGGAGCTGGTAGATCAGGTACATCCGTCAGTTTCAAAACCTGAGGGGAACCTGTCCGCCTGAATAGGTAACCTTTCATTCGGCAAATTTGGCAATCTATTTTGTTCCGGTCAGCAATTATTGATTATTTTTAACGAGATAGCTTGATCTATACTTTCCCTGATAATACGGAGTGGTTTAGGTGTGATTATCAACCGAGGAATTCTCTTGCTGGATTCTAGAAAAATTGATTCTTAATCTGTCTGGAGCATCGACTTCATAGACACTTTACAAATTGTTGTCCTGAGAAAATAGCGTAAAATGAAAGAAGGAAAAGTATCCCAATTTATCGAAGAGCACTACAGACATTTCAATGCTGCTACACTTGTTGATGCAGCCAAGGAATACGACGCGCAAATCAATGCTGGTAACAAGATGATGATCACGTTAGCAGGGGCCATGAGTACTGCAGAACTTGGTAAATCGCTGGCAGAAATGATACGACAAGATAAAGTTCATATCATTACTTGTACAGGAGCGAACCTTGAAGAAGATGTATTCAACTTGGTAGCGCACAATCATTACAAAAGGATTCCAAACTATCGTGACTTGTCGCCCGAACAAGAGAAGGAATTACTAGATAATCACTACAACCGTGTAACTGATACCTGCATTCCGGAAGAAGAAGCAATGAAGAGGATCGAGGCACATTTGTATGATGTGTGGAAGGCTGCGAATGAAAAAGGGGAAAGTTATTTTCCACACCAGTTCTTTTATCAAATCCTGCTAAATGGAGAATTAGAGGATAGTTATCAGATAGACCCAGCCGACAGTTGGCTCCTCGCTGCCGCCAAAAAAGGGATTCCCGTCATCGTACCGGGGTGGGAAGATTCTACTTGTGGTAATTATTTTACCTCCTACTGCATTCAGAAAGAACTTGTCCCCACAACTATGAAATCGGGTATTCATTACATGATGCTGTTATCCAAATGGTACCAAGATAACACAAAAGGTAGAGGTGTAGGCTTCTTTCAAGTGGGTGGCGGTATCGCAGGTGACTTTCCTATCTGTGTTGTTCCAATGTTGCATCAGGACCTACAACTGGATAATATTCCTATGTGGTCTTACTTCTGTCAAATCAGCGATAGCACTACCAGCTATGGTTCTTATTCCGGGGCTGTACCCAATGAAAAGATCACATGGGGGAAATTACTTCCCCAAACTCCCAAGTTCGTTATTGAGTCCGATGCAACCATAGTTGCCCCATTGATATTTGCTTATGTTCTCGGATGGTAATTTAGATTGACCAAAATAAAACGCTATGACCAGAAATTTGGTTTATCATTTATTGTTCGTCACCTGTTTGCTGTCTGGAGTGACGAAGGCTGTTCAAATAGTTCATTTCCCATTCGGAAACCAGAACAGCAGAACTCAATCCTGACATGATCAACTGGTCCATGGTTAAGATGAGCCTTTCGAACCTGGCTTCATCCGATACGGAAACCAAAGCTCTGACAGGAGATTCAGATAATTCCTGCTGCCTACGAAGGCGGTTTCCCAATGCACTCAAGCTGAGGGTATCCTTGTCCAGGGATACCTTTCCACTGGCCAGGATCAGGATATCATTTTCCTCTGGAAACTCAAGGAGTTGAAGAATTCTCCCGTTACCGCTATTTACAACCTTATCCCTACCAACAGGTATTTGATTGGCAAAAGACGGGTGGCTATCCCCCGTCTTGGTAGAATTTTCTGACCTGAGAGGAGTGGTTTCACTCGGACTGCAAGGAGAGTTTTCAAAAAGAAATTCCAACTGATCTTTTGAATAGGGGCCCCAATCCTGATACATGAGTGCCATTTCAACCTCGGTCCCATCTGCAGGAAGAACCTGAAAATAAAAACTGAAAACCCCGTGCATCCGAAATTGACGAAGAATAAAATGAATGAGTTTCATAGGAACTTCCGGGTGAGCCGCCAAAACGACATCTGCATACCCTCCTTCCTGTTCTTTCCTCTCCTGGTACAGGTTAATCAAATCCGGCACCTCATAGTCTCCGGGATAACCAGAGCATTCAACTAAACCCAGGTTTTGTCCTTCGACAAAAAGAAAGGGCTGGCTATATTCCATCCTCAATTCTACGATGAAGAAAAAACCATCGTTTAAGACTGGACGGAAATTGCTGGCTACAGGATATTTCGGAGCCTTGGTAACTATAATATCCGGTTGTTCTTCCCAGGCTTTTCCTGGATCTCCACCACAAGAAGAAATACCAAAGATCACCAGGAAAATGAAACAAAAAGCACTGAGTTCAGGTGGTCGAGTTGCCGTTGCCATTCCTGAAAGTAACAATTCTAATTGTGTTAATCTACCCCTTTGTATCTTTGAGGTATGAAAGTCGTGATCGCAGAAAAACCATCCGTTGCGCGTGAACTGGCCCGGGTACTGGGTGCCAAAACGCGTTTGGAGGGCTATTTTGAAGGAAATGGATACCAGGTTACCTATGCCATCGGTCACTTGGTATCCTTGTCGGATACAAAGGACTATGGATATCCTTTTTGGTCATTGTCTACTTTACCCATTGTTCCGGATTCATTCAAAACGAAGGTCACCGATGACCAAGGCAGGGCTCGGCAATACAGGGTCATAGAACAACTGTTCAATAGTGCCGACGAGATTATTTGTGCAACAGACGCCGGCCGAGAAGGAGAACTCATTTTTCGCTATATCTATCTCCAGTCAGGCTGTAAAGCGCCATTTACCCGTCTCTGGGTTTCTTCTCAGACGGACAAAGCACTCAAGGAAGGATTCGCCAGACTCAAACCGGGTACCGATTACGACAACTTATACCACGCGGCCCGTTGCCGATCTGAAGCGGACTGGTTAGTCGGGATCAATGCTACCCAGGCGTATACGCTAAAATACGGAAAGCAAAGACCCTTCACCTCGGAAAACCAGAAACGGAAACAGCCTGTTTCGCTAGGCAGGGTACAAACTCCAATCCTGAAATTGCTGGTTGACCGCTATCTGGAAGTCGAGGCATTCACTTCGGAAACTTACTGGGAATTAATCCTGGACCTGGAAAAAGAAGGGCAGCAGTTTGAAGCCAAATGGTTCACTGAAGGGACCGATAGATTTACGGAAGAAGTCAAGGCCAGAGAAGTCCTCGAGAAACTAGGGAACAAGGTTGTGGTTGAATCAGCCAATAAAAAGCCCAAACAGGAACAACCGCCACTGCTCTACGATTTAACTTCCCTGCAGAAGGATGCTAACAAGAGATATAATTTCTCCGCCCAGAAGACCCTCGACCTGGCTCAGGAACTGTACGAAAAATACAAGACCCTCACCTACCCTCGTACCGATTCTCAATATTTGTCAGATGACCTCTACCCTCAAATGCCTGCATTGTTAAAGAACTTATCCTCTGTTGGAGCCTACACCTCTTTTATAGGAGTCATTCGTCAACGGGGCCTCAAAAAGCAGAGCAGATTTTTCGATGACCGCAAGGTCACAGACCACCACGCCATTATTCCCACAGAAACGCCTCCTACATCTTCCGGGATGCCTAAGGAACATTACATGATTTATGATTTGGTTGTTCGCCGTTTACTGGGTGCATTCATGGGAACCTGCCAAAAAGAATTGTCCGAGATCGTATTTGAAGAGGCAGGAGAGCGTTTTCGTGCCAAAGGAACCATGGTCAAGGATCCCGGCTGGCGCCTGGTCTATTTTAGCCTTGACCAAGCATTGGACAAACGAAAAAAGAGAAATGGAAAAAGAGACAGAAAAAAAGAAGAGGCTGAATTGCCCTATGTGAAGGTCGGGGAATTCCTGGATATCCGGGAGAAGAAGATGCCAAAAAAGCGTACCAAGGCACCTCCTATCCATACGGAATCCAGTATTTTGGCCTTGATGGAAACTTGTGGTAAGGAAATGGAAGACGAAGAATTGCGGGAAGCGATGAAGGACCGAGGTCTGGGCACACCGGCTACCCGAGCCGGAATGATTGAACGGTTGATCAAGCGCAATTATATTCGAAGAGACAAAAAGAAGTTGATACCGACTGAACGAGGCCTGGCTCTGATCCGATTGGTCCGAACCAGGCCAATTGCCAGTCCCGACCTGACTGGGGAATGGGAATCACGTCTCAATAAAATTGCCAAGGGCCAGTACGATCACGTTAAATTTATGAACGAGGTCAAGCGGTATACTGCAACCATCATCAATGAAGTCAAAGGTATGAAGTCACCTTCGACAACTATGCCCTCATACATTCTGGAGGGACTGGTCTGTCCCAAATGTAAAAAAGGGAATGTTTTAAAGGGAAAGCGCGCCTTTGGTTGTTCCAGATACAATGAGGGATGTGATTTTACCGTCAAACCATATATCGCGGGCAAATTTATCGAAAAGGAGCATTTAGAAGAGTTAATTCGTGAAGGAGTGACAGCAAAACATGTCAAGGGATTCACCAGCCGCACAGGGAAATCATTTGACGCTAGGCTTAGGTTCACAAAGGAGTGGAAAACTGAATTTTATTTCTAAATCCAACTGGGTTATTGCAATTGCTTGGTCGGTGCATTAGGATTTCTGTTTTTCTGGGTGTAGTAGGCTGACAGAAATTAAGAAACTAAATTATCTGTCTTCTACAATTGTAAAGGTTCGGGAACAAGAAGAAGGAAGGTTTTCTAAGAGGGTGGTTCAACAGGCTAAGGAGCTAGGGACCTTTGAATAGGCCAGGACCACTATCTTATTCGTATCAATCATCGACATTATTCCCAAGAAAAGTATTTCAGGGAGTTTGTCTCTGCTGAGTTTCTATTATTTTTGTGGTCCTAATTGTGGAACTTTTGGTTTTTAGTGTGGAAACATTAACTCAGGTATACCCATGAACTTTGAATTGTCAGAAGAACATCTGTTGATCCGTGACTCGGCACGGGATTTTGCTGTGAATGAGTTGTGGCCCGACGTGATCGAGCGAGATGAGGCACAACGCTTCCCTACGGAACAGATTAAAAAGATGGGGGAACTCGGGTTTTTGGGTATGATGGTCGATCCCAAGTATGGTGGTAGCGGCATGGATACCGTTTCTTATGTCCTCGCCATAGACGAATTTTCCAAGAAGGATGCTTCAGCAGCAGTGGTCGTTTCAGTACAGAACTCACTGGTTAATTGGGGCTTGGAAAAATTTGGCACCGAAGAGCAAAAGCAGAAATACTTGGTGCCACTGGCCACTGGTCAAAAGATCGGTGCTTTTTGTCTTTCCGAACCGGAAGCTGGCTCTGATGCTACTCAACAACGCACCACTGCCCTTGACATGGGTGACCACTATGTTCTCAATGGCACCAAAAACTGGATTACAAACGGCAACTCAGCCTCTATCTACTTGGTCATGGCCCAGACCAACAAAGAAAAAGGGCACCGCGGCATCAACTGCCTCATTGTAGAAAAGGGAATGGAAGGCTTTGAAGTAGGTCCCAAAGAAAATAAACTTGGTATCCGGAGTTCCGACACCCACACCTTGAATTTTAACGATGTCATTGTTCCAAAAGAGAACCGCGTAGGTGTAGACGGATTCGGTTTCAAATTTGCCATGAAGACACTATCCGGAGGACGTATCGGGATTGCAGCCCAGGCGTTGGGCATCGCAAGTGGTGCCTACGAACTGGCTCGTGAATATGCAAAGGTCCGTAAAGCTTTTGGCAAGGAGATCATGCACCATCAAGCCATCCAGTTTAAGTTGGCTAATATGGCTACCGAAATAGAAGCAGCTCGTCTGCTGGTCCTGAAATCTGCTTATGACAAAGACACCGGTGGCAATTATGACTTCAGCAGTGCCATGGCCAAATATTACGCTTCTAAAGTGGCGATGGAGGTGACCTCCGAAGCCGTCCAGATCCATGGTGGAAACGGTTATGTCAAGGACTACCATGTGGAACGGATGTATCGGGATGCAAAAATCACAGAAATCTACGAAGGAACCAGCGAGATCCAGCAAATTGTGATTTCTCGCCAACTCCTCAAATGATCTTTTTCGACAGGAAGTATTGAGACGGGCGTTCCATTTGGATACTAAGGATCAACCTTTGAATCGGTCAAAAATCATTTTCGAGATGAGCCTATACAATTCTTTCTCCTTTCCAGAAAGCAGCTGAAGGTGCTTTTGCATTGTAACCTCATCACCTCGCCGGGCTGGCCCGGTTTGAGCTTTTGAGGGGCCGATGTCGAAAGCTTTATCTACCGCCTCCCGGATCAATGGAGCGTAAGTAGAGAGGTTTGCCTCTGGAAGATCGCGTACTGTATCACTTGCCAGCAGGAAAAGGTAATTAACAAAATTACTTGCCAAAACGGCTCCCAGATGGAGTTTAAGCCGATCTATTGAATCAAAATCACTTACCCGGTCGGAGAGGTACTCCGCTAGTGGACGGATTTTGTCCAGAACTGCTACATCCCCTTCCAGAAATATGGGAACCTCCTTCCAATCTGCTTTTCGGCCTTTGGTAAAGGTCTGCATCGGGTAAAAGACCCCTATCTTGGATCCGACAGGCACTAGCGCCTCTAAGGAAACAGACCCTGATGTATGAACAAATATTGTTTGAGAGAAGTGCGGGCCAACAGCGAGGGCAACCTCTGAAACGCTGTGGTCACTAACGGCAAGAATGACCAAGTCCAGATCCGGGAGCAGGTCCAAGGGAGACTTACCCGAATGGGGTATTTTGAACTCTTTTGCCAACGCAGCGGCGGATGCCCTGTTCCTTGATAGGACCTGTACCATGGCATAAGGACTATTTACGATACCTGCCGCCAAGTTCCAGCCTACATTACCAGTACCGATCAATCCAATCCGCATCAATCCGCCCTTTCCTGCGTTTCTGGGTATTCTTCCTCAGCAACGTCCGGTTTTCCGCCCAGTCGAAAGTTTTCTTTTATCCTGCGAACCATAGCTACCACAAAACCAGCCACGAGAATAAAAGTACCAAGCCACAGAACATTGATATAAGGCTTTTTTAAAGCTTGAATCACAATGATATCTTCCGGAGGATTGGTGCGTTCCTGAAATTGAAATCCAAAGGTGCCCGTTTCAGGATCAATGGAAACCATAGCCACTGAAGTGGCAATCTCTTCTATGTAAAAGTCCTTTATAGATATTTGATTCTGTAGGTCAATCCGGTAAAGAGGATTGGCAACCAAATGGGTACCCTTATCTGTGACTATCTGGAGGTCAACCTGTACAATCAGTGAAAAAGGAGTTCCGGATGTTTCTTGCGGGGTAATTCCGGCAAAGTAAATTCCCGCCCGTGCGGTCTGCATAGTATCTCCGATCTGAGCAGTAACGCGGTAAAACTCAAACTTTGCTTCCTCTTCTTCGACTTTTGGAATGGTGGAGACGTGCACATAGATATCGGAAGTTGCCTTGATCTTGCGGGAAGGGTGGGCGATCAGGCCCATTTCCGAGTTGACCTCAGCCTCCGGATAGAGAACAAAAGAATTGTCTTCCCTGTATTCTACGGTTCCGTCTTTGTTATTTAACCGGGGTGTGAATTTTACTCCGTACAACGTGCGGTCATTGATATGTTTAGGGCGGAGGAAATCGATCTTGTCATCCAGGAACTCCTTCACAAAATCCATGTTAATCTTTCCTACAGCATTCAGAAAAACCAATTTTGGGAGCTGTATAGCATATTTATCACCGGTTACATCCAAGAAACTAACTTTGAATTCGTCCTCAGTTTGCCAGAGTACTTGTACATCTTCCAACGGTGGGTGGGCTTCCTTTTTACCGGTATAAGTCACCTGATACCCGAGAATATCCCGAGGGCGGTTCTTTTCCAATAGCACATTGTCGATCCGGGCATCTTGTGGAAGAGCTGTAAGTTCCTGGGGATTTACATTCTTGGAGATTACCTGATCATAGCCAGAAGAGAATAAAAAACCGATCAGCATCAAAGCAAAACCAATATGGGCAATTGATCCACCTGTGACTATACGCGTCTTTCGCTTTTTGCTCAACAGGTTGATCATAACATCGAGGTTCGCAAGAACCATGAACAAGGCGCTAAAGAGAAGGATTTCATCAGTAAAGATGAAGAAAGAGAGGCGGACATAGCGAAATGCCTTGATGATCCCATTTTCGGACAACTCGGCCAATTCAGCCCATTCCCGGTAGCGTGGTTCGTAGATGAAGTCCCAATTGGTAAAGAAGATAATTGAGGCGATCATTCCGGAGGCTAAACCGAGGGCCAACAGGTAAGGGCGCAAGAGGGCCGAGCTTAGTTTCTTTTTACCGATCCGTCGCCAGTACATAAACTGACCTACACCAGACAGGATGGCCAAGGCAATAGTAAACCAAACAATCCATCGAAAGTAAAAGAAAGATACATCCTTGACAGGAGCAAAATTGGTACCTAACACACTGTTGAATACCGGGATCGAAGTGGCGATTGTAATGATGATACCCACTGAGCACAATACAGCAACTGCAAGAAAAAGAACAAATTCGGCGGAACGGTACCTGATCACCCTTGTCCCAGACGGGATTACATTCCAGCGGCTGACAAAGACAGACAACATCCAAATGAAGTAGATCGCCATCAACAAGATAAGCTGTCCACTCAGCCCAAGGTCGGTAAAGGTGTGGACTGAGGTTTCACCAAGGATACCACTTCTCGTCAGGAAAGTACTGTATAAGACCAGAAGAAAGGTGACAGATACCAAGACCATGGTCAATTTGAGAAATGCTTTGCTCTTCCTGTAAGCAACCAAGGCATGTAAAGCAGCAATACCTGCGATCCAGGGTACTAAGCTTGAGTTTTCAACCGGGTCCCAGTTCCAATAGCCTCCGAAATTGAGGGTTTCATACGCCCAATACCCACCCATGATGATCCCAATTCCCAAGATCATTACAGAAAAGATCAGCCAGGGAACGGAAGGACGGATCCATTCTACATAGCGCCCCGTTATCAATCCCCCCATCACAAATGCAAAGGGTACTACCGTGGAAGCAAAGCCAAGGAAGAGAGTCGGAGGGTGGATCACCATCCAATAGTTCTGGAGCAATGGGTTGAGTCCGTTTCCGTTGACCGGGATAAAGTCAGGATTGGCCCTAAAGATAGGGGCGTCGGGAAATGCATCCTTTAAAAGAAGGAAGGGAGAAGAGCCGATCTTGGCGGTCCCGATTTCCGTTGTAAGGGCCAGGATACCAACGAAAATGAGGGCGATGGCGGAGAATATTTCCCTCGTATCCAGTTCTTTCTTTTCGCTTGCGGAGACCGCCTTGACAATTTGAGTGACCACTAAAATCGTGAATCCCAGGATGAACAAGAAAGCCAGCAAATAAGGCGAACCTCCACTGCTGAACATGCTTTCAAGCTTTGAGAATGAAAATACACCTGAGTTATCGGTTAAGATCAGCGTGGCAGAAATGACTGCGACTACTCCACCAGCGATATGAATCACTCCTTTGGAAAGCAGATCGTCTTTCTTCTGTAAAAAACGGTAGATCAGGTAAACTGCCGGGCTGAGAATAACCAGTAGGATCAATACCAACGTTCCTAAGTCAGGAACATAGACGCCTAGGATCATTGAGGCTAGTACTAGATTAACCGAAGCAATAACCCCAACGACGGTGTCCCGCCAAGCCTTATTGCCAAAAAGCAATAAGATTCCCCCCAAGACAGCATTCCAGAAGGTCCATAAAAGGAAACTCCCCTCCTGTCCTTCCCAGAAACACGAGATCATGTAATAGACTGGAAGCTCGCTTGAAGAATGACTCCAAACATAATGGTACTGGAACTGGTGGGAAGCTATCAAGTAGAACATCGTCCCAATAATCCCCACCACTGAAAAGGCATGAATGGCGAAAGAAGTATAGCCTATTTTCCGCCATCCTGGCGTTTCAGGCCCTTTTCGCTCACTCCCAATCAGCAAAGACAGAGCTGAAACCAATGCACTGCCAAAGGACAACGCTGCAAATAATTCTCCAAGAAATCCGCCTGTCATAAGTGTAATTACTGCGTTTCAAATCCCAAAGAGGTTTGACCTTTTCAACTGGATTTAGCCTCTTCAATTGTGAATTCATCCTTATTGTATTTGGAAGGGCATTTCATCAAAATACGCTCTGCATCAAACACCTCTCCTAAATACTTCCCTTCGATCACAATCTTGTCGGCTGTCTCAAAATTGATAGGTTGAGGATCATGGTACTGAACCATTGATACCACATTGGAGGTGTCTTGCATGTAGAATGAAAAAATGTCGTTGTCAATGTCATAGTGGGCTTGGTTCCGACGGACCCATTGCCCGACTACATGTACAGATCCGCCTGACTTCTTCGCTTCAGTAAAGGTAGTATATTTGCTGGCACTGCCGAGCACACCACTGAATGATAAAAATACCAAACCCAGCATTGCTATAAGAGCGATGCCGATCAACTTGGCTATGTTCACAGTTTTCATGAGCGGTTATCCTGAATTTCAATTCTATTTTCTTTTTCCTCTTCCCTGACTGAATACTTCTCTTTTAGGTCAGCAACTTCCCTTTCAATCCTGCTGATCTTCTGCCCGGTAAAGAACATATATCCTGCGATAATAGTCCAAACGATTACCAGGACGACGATCACGGTATTGATCTTTTCATCTTTGAAAAGGAAGCTATTGGGATCAGGCGCCATAAATCCGTTGAGGATGTTCAGAAATCTATTCATCATCGATGGAATTGAGTTCGTAATTGATGACAGCGATGCGACCTCTCAGATCCAGCAACCATGCTGCAGTCAAAATGAATCCAAGAACAGCAGGCCAGAAAATGTAATAATATCCAGGGCTCATAGTACCAAGAGCCGATCCATCACCACCGGTATTGGGATGAAGACCCGGAAGGACTTTCGGAATAACATAGAGCAGTGGATAGATGGATGCTGCAGCGAAGATATTGAAAACAGAAGATATTTTGGCTCTCTGGACAGGGTCCGAAAAAGAAGAGCGGATCAAAAAGAAACCCAGATAGATCAGGACACATATCAAGGCCATGGTCTGCTTTGGTTCCCAAGGCCACCACGCACCCGGGTCTGTGCTGTCAAGTGCCTGGCCCCAGGTGACCCTTGACCAAACTATGCCTGTGAGTAACCCCAAAACACCGAACAGAACTGTTAGCCTTGCAGCCTCTGCGGCCAATACATCATGCCGGGGATCCATTTTTCGAAGATACTTAATACTGTACACTACGGAAGTATATCCCATTACCATCATCGCAAACCACATCGGAACGTGAAAAAAGAAATTCCTCGAAGTTTGACCATTGGTTGGGCCTTGGTAGGGCAAGGTTGAAGACAAACCTGATACGATCGTGTAAATAACCAGACCAAAGGCCAAAACCATGCATACGATGCGGAGGATGTCTTTTCTCTTCATATCCAGACTTTAATCCCTCCAAAGGAAGGGAAACAAAATAACAGATACCGAGGCAATTATCACAATAAAGCTAATGCAAAAAGCAATCTCACCGAAAGAGTTTGCCCAAGGATCGCCTGCAATTGCTTTTCCCGAAGCCGAAATACAGACCAACATTTGAGGAATGACAAGGGGAAAACTCAAAACTGCCAACAAAGTTGTGCGTTGCTTTGCTTTGGCTGCAATGGCTGAAACCATGCTCATGTTGGCTGCGAAGGTCCAACTCCCTGCGATTACAACCACCAAGTACTGGGAGAGGTCCCCAAAATTGCCGTTGAAAGCAAAAAAGACGAAGAACAAAAGCGTGATCACCGCAATGAGGGACATCAGCAGGCAGTTATAGATCAGCTTAGCCAAAATGATACTTTGCGCACTGGCTAGGTTGTAAATGTACAACAGTTGTCCTTCGGACTCACTCATAAAGCTTTTGGCGATCGAATTCACAGAAACAAATAGAAGAATTAACCAATAAACTACGTTCCATGCCTGAGGAGGAAGAGTATTTTGCAGACCGATCGAAATTACAAACACCATGCTTAGAGAATACATCAGTAGACCGTATAGAGCATATTTTTGTTTCCATTCTAAGAGCAGCTCCTTTTTCAGTAGTGCAACGATCTCCGAACTAGCTTTCATAAAGACATCATTAGCAAGCAATCGAACAAAATTACTTCAAAATGAATTGGAACTATAACCCCGGATGATTCAAGTTGGAGTAGCACTGGCCATTTTTACCTTTCTCCACATGTAGTTTAACCTACGCCTTTCTGAATCACAAGGGTTAAGCCCAAACCAACAAAAAGATTTGCCGACCCGAAAGACTGATGGTAAGGGTAGAGAACAAGGAGCTTTTGCCGTTGATAGCTACTGTCGAAATATTAAGAGGTCAATCTAAGAAAGCGAATAAAAAGTCTGGAAGAGGCATCCAATATGCCCTGTACAAGAGATCCCATCCTAGCTGCGGAATTTCTCAGGTGCTGGATGCAAAGTACCGCACTTATTACAGGTTCGGTTTTCTTCGGAACGATAAAACTTTTCGAAGACCGGTTGCATCTGAGATACGATGTCCTTCATGAAAAAATACTCTTCAAAGATACGGTTGTCACAATTAGCACAATACCACTGGAGACCGTCCGTCATTCCTCCTTCGCGGACTTTTTCAATAACAAGACCGACCGAATTTGCTTCACGCTGTGGAGAGTGAGGAACCTTGGCAGGCAGCAGGAAAATCTCTCCAGCCGAAATAGGGATGTCAACAGGCTTGCCTTCATCGATCACCCGCAAGACCATATTGCCTTCCAGTTGATAAAAAAACTCTTCACTTTCGTTGTAATGATAATCTGTGCGCACATTCGGACCACCTACCACCATTACGATGAAATCCTCAACTTGTCTCCAGATTTGTTTATTCCCCACAGGTGGCTTAAGCAGATGTCGGTTCTCTTCGATCCAACTCTTTAAGTTGATGGTGTTGAATTTCCCCATTCGAAGTCTATTTTATTGTGATGTTTGCCTGAAGTTAAGGAAATTTATAATTATATGGTGAAACTCATCGAATGCCCCCGTGACGCTATGCAGGGATGGAAACGTCCCATCCCCACCGCAATCAAGATTGACTATCTCAACCAATTGCTCAAGGTTGGATTTGACACTCTCGATTTTGGGTCTTTTGTCTCACCCAAAGCCATTCCCCAACTGGCAGATACTGCTGAAGTGCTGGCAGAATTAGACTTACTGAATACACAGACCAAGTTGCTCGCTATTGTTGCCAATGTACGCGGTGCCATCAGTGCCTGTAAACACCCTCAAATCCGGTACCTGGGATATCCATTTTCCATCTCAGAGACATTCCAACTTCGCAATACCCGCAAAACGATTATCCAGTCTGTGGAAGTTGTTCGTGAGGTACAGGCATTGTGCCAGACCCATGGCAAAGAACTGGTAATCTACATATCAATGGGGTTTGGAAATCCCTACAATGATCCCTGGTCCCCAGTCCTAGCGGGGAATTGGGTCGAGAAAATGACAGCGATAGGGATAAAGATTATTTCCTTAGCAGACACCATTGGAACGGCTGATGCTTTAGCGATCAATCAAATTTTCTCAGAATTGATCCCCCGATTTCCGGAAGTTGAATTCGGAGCACATTTCCATGCAGCTCCCAAGGATAGGAAAGAAAAACTTGAGGCGGCTTGGCAGGGTGGTTGTCGTCGGTTTGATGGAGCAATCATGGGTTTTGGCGGTTGTCCATTTGCGGAAGACGACTTGGTAGGGAACATTGCCACAGAAAGCCTAATTGAGTATTTCACAGAAAAAGGCGTGGAGATGGGCCTGAATCCAGCAGCTGTAAACAAAGCCGTGTTTATGGCCGCTCAGGTGTTTACCTGATTATGGAAGTGGGTGCGACACTTTTAAGATTCCCACTTCCCTCACTCAATCTTTACACAGCAAAACTCTCTCCGCATGCACATGTACGGGAAGCATTCGGATTGTTAAACACAAAGCCATTGCCGTTCAAGCCATCAGTGAAGTCAAGTTGGGTTCCCACCAAATAAAGGAGGCTTTTGGCGCCCACATACACCTTCATGCCTTCGTATTCAAAAACGTGATCTCCGGGGCGTTCCGATTGTTCGAAGTTCAGATCATAAGACAATCCAGAACAGCCACCCCCCTTGACTTCAACGCGGACTCCATGGCTGGGGTCATACCCCTCCTCCTGACGTAGTTTCATCAGTTGTGTATGTGCTTTAGGCGAGATGGAAACCATGGGCTCGGACATAGTATTCATATTTTCTTGTTGCTATTCTCGGTTAAGAACAATCTACGTAATTAAATGTTGTGTTGCCGCTTGAAAAGTTTGAAAATAGGGAGATGAAACCTTAGCTGCCCTGCCCTTCGAGGCGATCGAGCAACAGGTTGAAGAAAGGCCAGTATGTGGCTTAAGGCAGCTCCTTTAACTCAAAATCATAGTCTTCCATGATAAGATTGGCAAGCAACTTTTTACAGGCATCGTCTACCTTAACTGAAGCTTCTTTCTCAGAAGAGGCCTCCAGGTCAAGGTGAATGCGTTTGCCAATCCTAAGATCTTCTACGTGATTGAGGCCGAGGTTGTAGAGGCCAAGAATGGTCGCCTTACCCTGAGGATCGAGAAGTTCGGGACGGGGCATGATGTTGATCAGAGCACGAAATTTCATCGAGATGTTCTATTTATAAGTTGCCGGTCGACGATAGAAAGCAAGAAATAAGTGACCATGATGACAGGCACAGCTTTGATCGACCATACGATGAGCAATATTAGGGAAATTCCTAGTAAAAGGTAACGACTAATATTAGGCCGAAGTGCAAACGACTTGAATTTGAAAGAAAGGAGTGGAAAGTCAGAAACCATCAGCAAGGCCAGTAAGATGATAGTGCCAGAAAGCGCATAGGGGTGGAAGATATACTGGACGAGAAAACCGCCTTCAGCACGGAGGGAAATCCAGAAGAGACAAGTAAAGAAGATGCCAGTAACTGGGGTGGGGACCCCATAGAACACATCTTTACGGGTATCAACGTTGAATTTGGCAAGTCGGTAAGCTGAAGCGAGAGGGAGAAGCAGTGAGGTAAAGGCGAGCACCTCCGGCCACTTGAAGAAGGGTGAGTTCGGTTCCCCATCAACATTGATGGGGATATCGAAAATAGAATTGAAAATAAGAAAGGTTAGGATGCCAGGTAATACTCCGAAGGTGACCATATCACTGAGGGAGTCGAGTTGGGTTCCCATAGGGGAAGTTACTTTGAGGGCACGTGCCACAGCACCATCGATAAAATCAAAGAAAAAAGCTATTCCGACCAACCACAGAATAGCATCTGCGGGATGGTATCCAACTCCGTAGGACAGACTGGGCACCAAGCAAACCATGATAGCTATCACACCGCAAAGAAGATTGCCAAGGGTAATCAGATTAGGGACCTGTGATATGAAAGACATGCCTTGAGATATTTAAAAAATCCGAACTTCGTTGATAAGGTTTTCCCCCACTTCGCGGTTAAGGATTTCTTTGATCGTTGATCTAGCCATAGAAAGTTCATTTTTCCAGACCGGAGTCCGCATCTTGATGTAGAACGTCCCGTTGTTGAACCAAGCCTTCTCGGTATTCTCAGCAATGGCTTTCCCCATGATTCTGGGCCAGGCCGAGAGGATTTCCTGTATCGCGAAATCTGAAGACAACCCTCTTTCTTTGAGATAGGCCTGAATGGCTTCACCAATTGACATTTGGTTGGGGTCTTTCATGAATGCTAATCTATTACCTGAATTTCAATTCCACATTCACGAATAAATCTGCTGACCTTGTGTTCGGGTTCCTGGTAATCACATACAATCTGGGTAAGCTGTCCTCCTAGCTTTTTGCGGACTTGCTTATAAAGGCGCTGGTTGTGGGAGCGGTACTTCATGTTTTTCATGAAGGATGGCTTCTTCCCCGACCGGGCTGCTTCTTCCTGGATGTCAATCAATTTCTGTGCTTTGCTTAAGTCCGTTTCTCCGGCTTTGCCCAGAAACTGATCAGGGAGTAACTGGTACATCTTTTCGACATCTGAAGGTGTACCGACCAACTGGCCGGGTCGAATATCAGCGGTGATCACTGCATTGAGAGAATCGGGAGAGATCAGGTAAAGGGGGTGATGGTTGGCGATCGGGGCAAAGGTACCGAAGATATGGTGTAGGTACCGGTCGTCCGATGTGGTTGCGACAATATTGACCCGATTACCGGCAACGAGGCTCTCACGCGCTGTGGAAAGGTCCCGCAGTACTTTTTGGTACCGAATGGGAACCATCTCGGTAGGCTCTTCCGGTGACTTGGGAAACATGGCGTAAACATCTCCTGATCTGACTGCTGACTTCATCTCCTTGACGAATTCTTTTTGTTCACGCCAGATATTCTTGCCCCTCAGCACCATAACATCGAAGGTCATAAGGTTGTCCGAGGACAGCCCGTCAGCATCCTCGGTTTCAAGAAAAAAACCCTTGAGGGCTGATTTCAGGTTGCTGAATTCTCGGTGGTAAGAGTAAGTCGAGTGGTCACCTACAAACAAGAATTGAAATTGATATTTTTCTGCGAGCCTTTCGATTTCTGCGGTGCTGAGACTCGCCGGCAAGTGGATACCAACAGCTCCGACGAATTGTAGGGCCAGGTCAAATATGATGGCTGAAAGGCAGGGTGGGGACAAGAAGCCCACCGTTTGACCTTTCTGGAGTCCCCTGTTCATCAGAAAACTCGCAGCACAATGGGCCTGGGCATTCAAGTCCTTGTAAGAGCAAGGGCGAAACCGCTCCCTATAGCGCGTGTACAAGCAGGGCTGATCCGCCCTGTCAGCGGGCAACAAACCTTGCCAAAACTGTTGAATTGTCTCGTATGGACCCGTTTTGATCATAAAAGGTGGAGAATCAGCTTTATTAGATAAATTTGTGTCGGCAGCGTAAATATAGGAAATGCAACCGGATCATTCCGGCTGATTATGAAAAAACACGGATACCTAATTCATATTGTTCTCTTTTTGGTTACAGTGTTTACTACCCTGATGGCAGGGGCAGAACTGCGGACCGCGAATGCTTTCTATTGGGGAGACCTCACCTTTGCTCAACTTGGCGAAGGTTGGTTGTTTTCATTCGCATTTCTTGCTTTTCTGACTGTACATGAGTTTGGCCACTATTTTACAGCCCGCTATCACCATGTTCGGACCTCACTCCCCTACTACATCCCTATTTTCATCCCTTTTATGATGATGAACATCGGGTCTTTTGGTGCAGTGATCCGCATCCGGGAGCTACCTCCCAGTCGGAAAAAATATTTTGATATCGGTGTTGCAGGCCCACTGGCGGGCTTTTTGGTGTCGGTGATCATGCTGATTACCGGTTTTCTGATGCTCCCGGAATCACCTTGGACCGGATACTTGGGGGAACTTCATCCGGCAATGATACACCTGGACCATATCTGGACCTTGGAAGAGGCCATTAAAGCCTCCAGGGGTGCCCCGGTCATCTCAACAGGCACAAACATTATCTACAATGGATTGGCCACCCTCTTTGCCAATCCCCCCCTGCTACCGCCCGGACATGAAGTAATGCACTACCCGCTTCTCTTTGTAGGATATCTGACCTTGTTTTTTACAGCCTTGAACTTGCTTCCCATCGGCCAGCTTGACGGAGGCCATGTTGTATACGGCTTGTTTGGCAGAAAGGTACATTGCATTATCAGCCGATTGGCAGTAGTGGCCTTGGTGTTTTTCGGTGGGACAGGGCTGATGGAGTTACCACAATATGACCAAAATGTTTGGGGGCACCTTTGGGCTTATGTAGGGAATTATGGGTTGATCTTTCTCATCTATTTTGGTTTCCTGATGCTCGTATTGCAAAGGATCCATCCTAGTTGGAAGTTTCCTTTACACATAACTTTGTCAGTGCTCGTCATGTTGCTCCAGTTTGGGATCAAGTATTTATTTCCCGAGGTACAGGTGAACCTTATTTGGCTTGTCTATGCTTTGCTGGCAGTAACTATGATCGGAGTAGATCATCCCGGCGCTCCGGATGACACACCCCTTGATCTGAAACGTAAGATCTTAGGCTGGGTAGCACTGATAATTTTTTTAACCTGCTTTTCCATCAACCCTTTTCAATTGTACTGAGAAAGGTACACTCATTGCCAGTCAGTTAAGCCGTTTTAACAAAGCGTTTAAACCCGTATTCACACGCACTTTTAATATTAAAAATATGAATTCCAAACAGATATCAGCCTATTTTTCAAGGGAGAATACAACAATTAATTATAAACAGTCTCAGATGATTTGTACATGGTTAAATACTTGGATTTTAATCCATTAATTTTTTATCCCCGTAATCTATGTTGAAAAAGTACCTTGAGATAGTAGGCAAAATAGAGCTATCATTGTGTCCTCAGTCATTGACCACGGCCGGGAAAAATTCATGAAGAAGTTGTTTGCGTATGTGATCGCAGATGCAGGTCGAAGTGGTTTATCGATTGATAAATTTTTGAGATTTTAACTTAGAGTAGCAACTAAAAATAACCCCGTTCAGGTATATGGAGCCATTACTAAAAGAAAATAAGGACCGTTTTGTCTTGTTTCCGATTAAGGAATCTGAGATTTGGTCAATGTACAAACAAGCGGAAGCCAGCTTTTGGACTGCCGAGGAGATTGATCTGACCCAAGACCTTTCTGATTGGGAATCCCTCTCTTCCGATGAACGTCACTTCATCAAACACGTACTTGCATTCTTTGCTGCAAGTGACGGAATTGTAAATGAGAATCTTGCAGAACGTTTTCTTGCTGAAGTGCAGGTTCCCGAAGCCCGTTGTTTTTATGGGTTCCAGATTGCCATCGAAAATATCCATTCGGAAACTTACAGCCTTTTGATCGATACCTACATCAAGGATGCAAAGGAAAAGGATCGTCTTTTTCATGCTTTGGAAACCGTAAAATGTGTTCAAAAAAAGGCCAATTGGGCTCTGAACTGGATTGGTGATGATGCCTCTTTTGCAGAACGCTTGGTTGCTTTTGCCGCGGTGGAGGGTATCTTCTTCTCTGGAAGTTTCTGTTCTATTTTCTGGCTAAAAAAGCGTGGCTTGATGCCAGGCCTGACTTTCTCTAATGAGTTGATCAGCCGGGACGAGGGTTTACATTGCGATTTTGCCTGTCTGTTATATTCTATGATCGAAGATAAACCAGAGGAGTACCGCATCCGAGATATCATTACTCAGGCTGTCGCTATTGAGAAAGAATTCGTAAGCGATGCTCTCCCGGTGTCATTGATCGGAATGAATGCCAAGATGATGTCTGAGTATATCGAGTTTGTTGCGGATCGTCTTCTGATCACCCTCGGATACAGCAAAGCCTACGGGACAGCTAACCCCTTTCCCTGGATGGATCTGATTTCGCTGCAAGGGAAGACCAATTTCTTTGAAAAGCGGGTGGCCGAGTACCAGAAGTCTGGTGTGATGAGCAATAAGGAAGACCAGGTATTTACCTTAGACGAAGAATTTTAAATTTTTTAATACCCACCCAAGAACCACATTTACAACTACCAAACATGTATGTAATAAAGCGGAGCGGAAAAAAAGAACCGGTGAAGTTCGATAAGATCACCGCTCGGATCACAAAACTGGTTTACGGACTTGATCCCAATTATATCGAACCCATAAACGTCGCTAAAAAGGTGATTGAGGGGGTCTATGACAGTGTAAAAACTACCGATCTCGACAACCTTGCTGCTGAAACAGCGGCCTCATTGACTACCAAGCACCCGGACTACGCTATTTTAGCTGCCCGTATTGCGATTTCCAATCTCCACAAGCAGACAGAAAAATCATTCTCCAAAACAATGGAGAAGCTGCATAGATATGTCGATCCGAAAACTGGCGAATCCGCTCCCTTGATCTCTGACTTTACCATGTCAGTTGTCAAAAAATACGCTGATCTACTGGATTCAACTATTATTTACGACCGGGATTACAACTTCGACTATTTCGGTTTCAAAACGCTGGAGAGATCTTACCTCCTGAAAATGGATGGTAGGATCCGTGAGCGTCCACAGCATATGCTGATGCGTGTCTCAGTTGGTATCCACGGAGAAGACATTGAGGCAGCGCTTGAAACTTATCACTTGATGTCTGAAAAGTGGTTTATCCATGCGACACCCACTCTTTTTAATTCAGGAACTCCTAAGCCTCAACTTTCTTCCTGTTTTCTTCTGACGGTTAAGGATGATAGCATTCCCGGGATTTTTGCTACCCTGAAGCAATGTGCTGAGATTTCTCAGTCAGCGGGGGGAATCGGTCTTAGCATTCACAATATCCGGGCGACAGGTTCATATATAAAGGGTACCAATGGGAAATCCAATGGTATAGTTCCAATGCTTCGTGTTTTCAACGATACTGCCCGTTATGTAGATCAGGGTGGAGGAAAGCGTAAAGGTGCCTTTGCCATTTACCTGGAACCTTGGCATGCAGACGTTTTTGATTTTTTGGAATTGAAAAAGAACCACGGAAAAGAAGAAAACCGCGCCCGGGATTTGTTTTACGCTCTTTGGGTTCCAGACATGTTTATGCGGAGGGTTAAAGAAAATGGCAACTGGCCTTTGTTCTGCCCTAATGAGGCTCCTGGGTTGGCAGATCTTCACGGAGAGGAATTTGACGAACTCTTTCTGAAGTACGAAGCTGAAGGCCGTGCTCGTAAAGTCGTTAAGGCCCAGGAACTCTGGTTCAAAATTCTTGATTCACAAATCGAAACCGGAACGCCCTACATTCTCTTCAAGGATGCAGCTAACAGGAAGTCAAATCAAAAAAATCTTGGGACGATCCGCTCTTCTAATCTCTGTACTGAAATAATTGAGTATACAGCTCCGGATGAAGTAGCGGTATGTAACCTTGCATCTATATCTCTTTCTCGATTTGTTAACAATGGAAAATTTGATCATCAACGACTTTTTGAAGTCACTCAGGTGCTTACCCGGAATCTCAACAAGATCATTGATATCAACTACTACCCGGTACCTGAAGCAGAGAAGTCCAATTTGCGCCACCGTCCAATTGGCATCGGAGTACAAGGATTGGCAGATGCTTTCATGCTTTTGCGTTTTCCATTTGACAGTGCAGAAGCCCGTCAATTGAACAAGGACATCTTCGAGACGATCTATTATGGTGCATTGACCTCTTCGAATGAACAAGCTAGAAAGTATGGAACCTATGAGACTTATTCTGGTTCTCCTGCATCGCAAGGCGAATTGCAATACGATATGTGGGGGGTAACTCCTTCCGACCGATGGGATTGGATCGACCTAAAGCACAAGATACAAAAGCATGGGCTACGCAATTCTCTTTTGGTAGCCCCAATGCCAACTGCTTCCACTTCTCAAATCTTGGGTAACAATGAATGTTTCGAACCCTATACAAGCAATATCTATTCTCGTCGGACCTTATCCGGAGAATTTGTGATTGTCAACAAGCACCTGATGAATGACCTCATCAGTATGGGGCTGTGGGATGAAGAAATGAAACATCGCCTAATGGCTGCCAATGGCTCCATTCAAGACATGGATGATATCCCTGAAAGTCTCAAATTGCTTTATAGGACCAGTTGGGAGATCAAGCAAAAAGCCATTATCGAAATGGCTGCCGACAGAGGTGCATATATTTGCCAAAGTCAGTCTATGAATGTCTTCCTTCAGGATGCCAATTATGCAAAATTAACTTCCATGCACTTCTACTCCTGGGAAAAAGGCCTGAAGACAGGCATGTACTACCTGAGGACAAAATCCGCAGCCGATGCGATCAAGTTTACTGTGGATGCTCAGATGTTACGTGACCGCAAAACTTCTGCAGGTCAGAATAAAACCGCGGAGGAACTGCTGTGCGAGATCGAAAACGGCGAAGATTGCCTGATGTGTAGCGGCTGAGCCTTAAAAAGGGATCAGGACGATAAGCATATATAAAGAGCCCGGATTATTTCTGGGTTCTTTTTTTGACCTTTCAAATATCAGGTAGGAACTTAATCACTCAGAACATTTAAACGCAACAAATAGGTGCCCGTACTTAAAGCTCAACATGATTAATATTTCCAAGTTTGAAACCTACCTCGACAAAAAACAGATCGACTCGCATGCTTTCAAAACTGTATATGGTAAGGAATGGGAGAGATTCAGGTCAGAGTTTGACCATTTGGGAGAGGCCGCTTTTGATGCTCGGAAAAAGTTTTTTTTGAATAACCTCAGGCTTCAGTTCCCGAAGGAAGTGAAAAGTTGAAGCAAAACTACCACTTAATTGATACAGTTTTTTGATGAATTCATAAAATGTGAATTTCAAAACCCGTTGATTTACCTAACTTAGTGGGCTTTGGATTTTAGCCGGAACTGTCTGGTCCGGTGATTATTGTGGAAAATATGTCTAAGATAGAATATCAGTCTTTTTACCTTGAGAATGGTCTCCGTGTCGTTGTTCATATGGATCAAAGTATCGGCAAAGTGGTACTTGACCTTTTGTACAGGGTTGGAGCCAAGAATGAAGATGAGGAACGAACTGGATTTGCTCACTTGTTTGAGCACCTCATGTTTGGTGGTAGCAAGAATATCCCCAGTTACGACAGCCAACTGCAACGGGTCGGAGGAGAAAACAATGCGTTTACTTCCAATGACCTTACCAACTATTATTTGACTCTTCCCGCCAATCAGATTGAGACTGGCTTTTGGTTGGAGTCAGACCGAATGTTAGAATTAGACTTCTCACAAAGAAGCCTTGACGTACAGAAAAGCGTGGTGATCGAGGAGTTCAAGCAACGCTATCTGAACAAGCCCTACGGTGATGCTCACTTAGAGTTGCGGTCCATTCACTACAACACACACCCGTACCGCTGGCCGACCATTGGAAAGGATATTTCACACATTGAAGGTGCTACCCTCGACAATGTAAAGGATTTTTTCTATAGGTTTTATGCCCCCAACAATGCCACTTTGGTTGTTGTGGGTAATGTGACATTGGATCAAGTGCGGCGACTAGCAGATAAGTGGTTTGGCTCTATTCCTCGTCGAGCTCTGAGGCATCAACCATTGCCTGCAGAACCCAAGCAAACCGAAGCCCGACGGAAAACAGTTTACCGGAAAGTACCATTTCCAGCAGTCTACAAAATGTACCATATTCCTGCGAAGACCGCACAAGGTTATTTCGCTGCAGATATGATCACAGATATTTTATCAGCAGGGAAGGCAGGCCATCTTTACCAGGCACTGGTCAAGGAAAAGCAAGTTGTGACCAACGTGAATGCTTTTTCCTGGGGAGCACATGATCCGGGAATGGTTTCTATTGATGCTACTCTGGCAGAAGGACACACCCCTGAGGAGTATGAGTCTGCGCTTGAGGAAGTCCTACAAGGATTGTTGGAAGTAGAAGATACTGAAATCATCAGGGTAAAGAATTCCATTGAAAGCCACTATACCTTGGAGCGAACCACCTTACTCAACAAGGCAATAGCCCTGGCCGTGAGTGATGCACTTGGAAACCTTGAATTGGCAAATTCTTCTCTTGACCATTATTTAAGTGTCTCTCGGGAAGATATCATCAGCGCCACCCGTACTTATTTCGATCCCAGTAATTGTTCTACCCTATATTATCTCCCTGAAAATGGAAATCACTAAGCTCGACAGAACCAAAGCACCGGTGGCCTCACCCATGGTGAAAGTACCATTTCCTCAAGTCTCCCTCAACCATCTTGATAATGGTATACCCGTCTATACAGTTCAGTTTGGAAGTCAAGAGATCGTTGAGATTGATGCTTTATTTCCTGCTGGTCGCAGTTTCGAAGCCAAAACCGGGATTTCAGATTTCAGTGCCCGTATTATGCAAGAGGGAACTGAGAACTACACCGGGCTCGAACTCGCAAAGCTTCTAGATAGTTACGGTGCATCTTTAAGCTCGGAAACGGGTAATGAAAGTGCAACATTTAACCTTACTACCCTGAGCAAGTACTTGGGTAACACCGTGCCACTGCTCTCAGAAATGCTACTACGCCCCTCTTTTCCCGAGAAAGAACTGGTAATTCTGAAAGCCCGATCCATTCGTAGTCTGGAGGTAGAAGAAAAGAAAACCTCCTTCATAGCCCGGAAAGAATTTAACTGGTTACTGAACGGGCAGGAGCATCCTTATGGAAAGACTACTACCGTATCGGACATCCGGAGTTTGGAAATGGAAGCTTTAAAGGACTTTTACGAACGAAACTTTAACCTAAGCAATTGTAGATTGGTAGCTTCCGGTCGGTTTGATGAGGACCGTTTACTTGACCTACTCAACAAAGAGTTTGGAACAGAGAGCCAGATTGATCCTTCCAAAAAGGTATCTCCAAGTGAATCTGCCGCTACCGCTCCCTTGCCCAGTGAATCTTCAGGATTCCACTACTTTGAACAAGAAAATACGATGCAGGCAACTGTAAGAGTAGGGCATAGGGGATTCGCACGTAACCATTCCGATTATTATCCCATGCAGGTGGTCAATACCATTTTAGGTGGCTACTTTGGTTCCCGACTCATGAAGAATATCCGTGAAGAAAAAGGATTCACTTACGGAATTTACTCTGCATGGCTTTCTATGAAGTATGGGGGTACCTTTGTGGTCCAAACTGATGTAGGCAATGAATACATCAGACCAACCTTGGACGAAATTCGTAAAGAGATCCATTTGTTGATCAATACAGGGGTTAGGGATGGGGAACTAGAATTGGTCAAAAATTACATGTTGGGTCGTTCAATCTCTGCCCGGGAGACCCCATCACAGATCGGGAGCCTGATCCGGACCTGTCTTGTCAATGAACTTGATTTTTCTGAACTGGATAAGCAATTTGACGTGATCCAGTCCGTGCAACCGGAAGATGTCAGAAGACTAACTTCAAAATATTTGCTTCCCGAGCAGCTTCTAGAAGTTGTATGTGGGAATATGAAGCAAGAGTTTCACTCGTAGAGGTAGAATCCCCGGCCTGTCTTTCTACCGAAATGTCCAGCATCAACTTTCTTTTGTTGCACCCGGCTAGGCCGAAACTTCTCGTCTTGGAAAAATGCATTGTAAAGGGATTTGGTGACCTCGTGATTGGTTTCCACACCGATAAGGTCCATGAGTTTAAACGGCCCCATGCGGAAACCTGAAGCTTCCATAAGCCGATCGATCGCATCATGAGGGGCGACCCGGTCTTCCAGTACCCTTAAGCCTTCCAGGTAAAAGTGACGTGCTACCCGGTTCACGATAAACCCAGGCTCATCTTTGGCGCGGACAGGCTTCTTACCCATCTTTTCCGCTAGTTCAAAAGTAAGTTGGACAACCCAATCAGCGGTCATTTCGCCGGAAATCACCTCTACCAATTTCATAATAGGTGCAGGATTAAAAAAATGCATTCCAACAATATTTTCCGGACGGTCCAAGCCAGCTGCAATCTGGGTGATTGGAATAGTTGATGTGTTAGAAGCAATGATGGTTTCCATATCGTTTTGGACTTCAATTTCCCGCAGTACCTGCTGTTTCAACTCCAGATTCTCCAAAATAGCCTCGACGATGAAGTTGGCTACCATGTCACCGATATCTTTGGTGTGCTTAATCCTGCCCAGAGCCTTGACTTTTTGGTCTTCTGTCATTTTGCCACGCTTGACCGATCCAGAAAAAAATGCTTCAGTATAGGTCGATGCCTGATCCAAAACATCCTTGTTGATGTCAAAAAGCGTCACTTGGTAACCAGCAACGGAAGCAGCTACGGCTATACCTCGCCCCATGACACCTGCGCCAAGGACTGCGATGTGATTGATATCTGAAAGTGCTTTCATAGTCTGTTTTAGAAGTGTCAAAAGATCAAAAGGGATGAATAGATTCGAATTGCTGCAAGAAACGAATATCGTTTTGAGAGAACAGGCGAAGGTCATTGACGCCATAGATGAGCATGGCAATGCGTTCAATCCCCATTCCAAATGCATAGCCACTGTAGATATTGGAGTCAATCCCACAATTCTCCAAGACGTTGGGATCAACCATGCCACAACCAAGGATTTCGACCCATCCAGTGTACTTACAGATGTTGCAGCCGTCTCCGCCGCAGATCATACAACTGACATCTATCTCAGCACTGATCTCGGTAAATGGAAAGTAAGAGGGCCGAAGTCTGATCTTGGTCTGGGATCCGAACATCTGCTTACCAAAGTAGTCCAGATCCTGAACCATATCTGGAAAGCTCACATTTTCATTGACATACAAGCCTTCCACCTGGTGAAAGAAAGCATGGGCACGGGCAGATACAGTTTCATTGCGGAAAACCTTACCGGGGGCCAGGATGCGAATAGGTGGTGCTTGAGTCTCCATAACCCGAATCTGGACATTGGAGGTGTGGGTCCGGAGTACCTTTCCATCTTCAAGGAAGAAAGTGTCCTGCATATCCCTGGCCGGATGGTCTTCGGGAATGTTTAGAGCAGAGAAATTGTGCCAGTCATCTTCGATTTCAGGACCCTCAGCTATGGCAAATCCAATTTTGGAAAAAATAGAATTGATCCGGGTTTGGATAATAGCGAGTGGATGTCGGGAACCTTGAAAATGAGGTTCGCCTGGCAAAGTAAGGTCATCAGGACGATCAACCTTTACATTTACCTTTTGGGCTTCAGCGAGACTGTTCTGCCAAGCTTGACCCTCTTGTTTCAGCTGATTGAGTACCTTCCCATATTTGGCTTTTTCAGGTCCGGGTAACGATTTGAATTCTGCAAACAAGGCATTAATCGCACCATTTTTACCAGTGAACAACCGCTTAAATTCATCGACATCACAGCCAGTGTATGCAGCCATACCAGCCTGGATCTCTCGTATTTTTTCGTCCATGCTGCAAGTTAACATTTTCATACGCTCTTTTCAGTATCCTCAACCTGCAAAATATAGGTGCTCAGGAACCAAATCTCTATCTTCGATACGCTGGCACTCAGACGAGAAGATGAACATTGGAATAAGTTGCAATGAAACTGGTTTTTAAGTTGTTTACACATTTACGCGAGGAAAAAGTATAAACCAAGGGCTCTTATGCAAATTACAGACACCAAACGTTTGATTATCAGGGAGTACACAAGCCGCGACCTGACTCTTATCGGGACAATTTTGATGGATCGCAAAACGATGGCTTTCTGGCCAGTACCTTTTACCAAAGATCAAGTTCAAAACTGGTTGAAAACCAATGTTGAACCTTATCGAGGTTCAGGATTAGGGCGGTTTGTAGTGGTCCTTAGGGAAACGAATCAGGTCATTGGGGATGCGGGGATCACAAAATCAGATATAGATGGAAGAGTAGAATGGGACCTGGGGTATATTATTCACGCTGATTTTTGGGGGCATGGATACGGGAAGGAAGTGGCAGACGCCTTGCTGTCCTATGCATTTCGGTATACAGATATTGAACGGATCGTCACCCACTTTGCCCAGGACCATCAGTATTCGCGGTCTGTGGCAGAGTCAATCGGGATGCAGTGCGAAAAGACCTTTGTTAATGAGAAGAATCTGAGAAAATACCACGATCTCTATGCAATAGACCGTAAGACTTTTGTGAACCGCCGTCGAGAACGTCTGATCAGCCGGATTGATGGGTCCATAGAAAAGAAAAACTGGCTGGGTTTGGCGACTTCCTATTCTTTAAGGGACCGCTTACTTGCCCTCGAAATGGCAGCAGCGATAAAAAATGAGATCCAGCAAGAGTTGCTCTATTGGTTTTGTAATGTCCCCAGCTTTACAGAGAAACTGAAGATCTTCAACCTGCTCGATCAAGACTACCAGAAGATAGCTCTAGCAGCATTTGGGGAGCCTGGATTGCCTCCTTTGGATGGGGATGAGAGCTTTCGCTATTTTATTTCAGCACCGGATCAGGAATCATTGCAGGCCCAGGCCATCATGGAAGCTAGAAAAATCGTAACGGATAATAAATCCAGGATGTACCCCCTGCCAGAAGGGAAAATGCAATTCCTCAAACTTTACTCTCAATTGAAAGGGATTTCCATTGGGCAAGCCAAGGAAACCCTGATGGAGATCTTCAGGGAAGTTAGGGAGTATTGATTACTTTCTCAGATCAGGAACAATGAAGTATACCGCCTCCTCATTGATCCTTAGTGTTTACTCCAAGGAGTCCCGTGACTGACCGAGCTGATTATTTGCTCAAATCCCAAAAAGCAGCCCATCCAAAGGGCTAGATGCTTTTGAATGGTAGGCTTTGGGAATCCTTCCAGCCAAATGTGCGGCACGTCCGGCTTGAACACCAAGTTTCATTGCCCGTGCCATGAGCACTGGATCTTTGGCCTGAGCTATCGCTGTATTGAGAAGGATTCCATCGTATCCCAACTCCATTGCGGTAGCAGCATCGCTGGCTGTTCCGATACCTGCATCAACGATCAGTGGAATTCTGACCGCATCGCGGATGAGCATTAAATTGTGGGGGTTCCGAATGCCGAGGCCGGTACCAATAGGAGAAGCCAAAGGCATAACCGCAGCACAGCCCAAATCAGCCAGCCGTTTACATAAAATGGGGTCATCACTACAATACGGTAGTACCAAAAAACCTTTCTCAACCAACACTTCACAGGCTTTCAGCAATTCGGTCGGATCGGGCAACAAGGTTTTTTCATCGCCAATCACTTCCACTTTTATCCAATTGGTCTGCAAAGCTTCTCGCGCCAATTCAGCGGTCAAAATAGCTTCGCGGGCTGTATAACAGCCCGAAGTATTGGGAAGTAAGGTATAGTCATTAAGAAATTCATGAGATAAAAAAGTATTATCTGGATCTGTGAGATCGATCCTTCGAATGGAAACAGTCACGATCTCAGCCCCACTTTCTTTGATAGCCCTGAACATCAGTTCCGGATTGGGATACTGGGAAGTCCCTACCATCAACCGGGAATGAAGCGTTTTGCCACCAATTTCCCAAGAGTCCGAATGGTTGTGCTTGCTCATTGGTCCAAAGGTAAGAAAAAGGAGGCCTATCAGGTGGTTTCCATTTCGTTATATTATATTTCAAATGCAGCTAAACCTATAGAAAAGGCTAATGGTTTGGAGAAGATACTTACCATGAAATAAACGGTACGGTGGCTGGTGATTTCGAGGTTGACGAGGTCAGTGGTGTATTTTTCAGTCACTCGAAATCGTATTTCCTCAGTGGGGATCAGGTCATTTTAGATGGCGGTAGCCTTGAAAAGAAACGCATCCCCATCATGATTGAAATGGAAGGATTTTACGAATACGGGCAGAAATAATACATTTGTAACTCCTGTAACGAGGTTATAGATCTTTACAAGCAATTAGAGTGCTACAGGTTTTGTCAAGCTAAATGGATCAAATATGCGATTGGTGATACAACGGGTTAGTGAAGCAAGAGTAGATATAAATGAGAAGACAGTCGGAAAGATTGGGCAAGGCTTGTTGGTGCTAGTAGGGATAACTCATAGTGACACGGATGAAGATGCACAATGGCTGGTCAAAAAGTTGCTGAAACTCAGAATATTTAATGACGATGATGGTAAAATGAATCTATCGGTGTCGGATGTAAAAGGAGGTATTCTGGTGGTATCACAATTCACCCTCTTTGCCAAAACAAAAAAAGGGAACCGTCCTTCCTACACGCGCTCATCACCACCTGAAACTGCCACCCCTATCTACGAACGTTTTCTCGAAGTGATGCGTTTCCGGTTTTCCGGACCATTAAAAAGCGGAGAATTCGGAAGAGATATGCAGGTTAGCCTGGTTAACGATGGCCCAGTAACGATCATTATAGATTCCAAAGAGCGTGACTTCTGAACTGTGACGATAAATGTGATCTCAGCCTTGCGGCGATGGTTGGGTAAATCAAGTTCTTTCTGGGTTTTATTGGCCTGGGCGATGGTTTTGCGTCTTTTTTTCCTACTTGTAAACGCACACAGCCCTCTTATCGGTGATGCCCTTTACTACGATGGCATTGGCAACGCCATCGCGCAAGGATATGACTATGAACCCTACTGGCCTCCCGGGCTTACCTATTATCTTGCTGGTTGGAAAATTGCTTTTGGATTTAACCCATGGATATCCCGGGTAGCCATGTTACCTTGGTTCTTGGCAATGGCGATTGCCGTACGCAGCATACTCCGCAGGCAATCAGGTGACCTTCCTGCCAACCTCGCCATGGTGCTCCTTGCTTATTTCCCAGCCTTGATCCACCACAGCATTGAACCTCTTAGCCAGCTTCCAACTGCTGCTTTACTCTCCCTGGCCTTCGACCAGTACCTTAAGTTTCGAAAACACCGGGATATCTTCCCGGCCCTGCTTTCAGGCCTTTTTTTGGCATTAGCGATTCTCTTCCGACCCTCAACCTTTCTCCTTGCGGTCTTCGGCCCATTGTTTTGGACTCGGCATCGGCCACGCTTTGCAGCGGCCCTGATCCCTGTAGCTGTCATTGTACCCTTGACCTTGAGTTTTCTCTTCCATCAACACGGTCGCTTTGTTTTCTTTAACGATGCTACCGCCCGCAATGTCTATCTGGGCAACAACCCTTGGACCCCTTCCTACAAAACGTGGTACTATGGCTCACATTGGACCATGTCACCCCAGAATCCCCCGGGGCTCTTAAACGAATTAAAATCCATTCACGAATACTCTCCCTCTGAAAAAAATAATGTCTATTGGACGGCAACCCGTCGCCATATTGTCAATGAACCCGAAATGTTTATCCTACGAACAGCCAGCAGAATGCGGACCTTCTTTGCAGCTGACTCCTTTACCGGAGCTCGACTGGTAAACCTGGGACGTCCTGTTTTGGGCTATTTTACACTCGCAGTGGACGGGTTTCTCTACTTGCTGGTAATAGTATTGGCCTTGCGTTGGTTATTTCTACCATCGTATTCTCCACAACCCTTCTTACGCAGGGATACCCTAATATTCATTTTACTCTATGCCCTACCCTATTTTTTTTCTTTTTCCCACCCATCCTATCACCTACCTCTGATGCCTATATTTATCGGTTATGCGGCATTGGCAGGAACTTCTTGGATGATATATGGAGATAAAAAACCAGCGGGAATGAAAGGTTTCGTTAAAGGAAGAAGAAATTGGCGCATCGCAGTTGCAACTTTATTAATAATTCAACTGGAATGGATCCTGCGAATGGCAACCTGAACCCTCTGAAATCACTCGAAGTTAAGCTTCAGAATTTGATTGCTGACTTGAACCAAACTCCGCACCCAACCAGACCTTTTAGAAAGCATAAAATTTAATAGATCGCAGATGACCATTAAAGAAGCACAAGAAACAGTCGACCAGTGGATCCAGGATTATGGTGTCCGTTATTTTTCTGAATTGACAAATGTGGCAATACTAACAGAAGAGGTTGGAGAAGTCGCTCGAATCATCGCAAGAAAATACGGTGACCAATCCTTCAAGCCTACGGATAAAGATAAAGACCTTGGAGATGAGTTGGCAGATGTACTATTTGTAGTAATCTGTCTCGCCAATCAAACCGGGATAGATTTGGAGGATGCTGTGAGACGAAACTTGAAAAAGAAAACCGAAAGAGACGCAAAACGACACAGAGAAAATGACAAATTGAGATAACCCGTGCATATCCATAAACTCATCGTCATCCAGGCTCCACCATCAATTTTGTTTTCCTGTATCACAAAAGCCGAACTGATCCCATTCTGGATGCAGCAAGTGGAGTCAATCCGGTTTCCTGAACCCATTGACCCCTTGCAACCGCGTGGGACCCGATTCACGCAAATGATTCGGGAAGGCTTGTTTTTAAGAAGCTACGAAGGCCGCGTAGAGGAATACAAGGAATACGATAAATTTTCTATTTCATTTTGGGATCGACGGTTCCAATTCAGGCTCGACTACAATATTTCAGAAGAAGAGCATGGAACCGTTTTAAACTACAAACTTGAAAATCAACGGGAGAATTTATTAACTCTTTTTGCCGGCGGATTGATCTCAGGAATGACGGAAAGCATGGTTGCAAGAAACCTGAAGAACCTGAAAACCTTTGCCGAAGCCCGAGTATGAGACCACTTCCAGATGCATTGTTATAAAGATGTGGAAGGTGGAAACTGATATGGCGAGATTGCTACACCCCAATGCTAGCAAATTAATAATAAGCCCGCGTATCCACGGACTGATAAATTGGAAAGACCCACCCTACGCGGAAACCACTCAAAAGGTCCAGCCGCTGGGTTTCATCCTTCCGACCATAGTCATAGTTCCAGTCGCGACGGCTCCGGGTGAAGTTTTGGCTTAATAGAAACCCAATCTGAAAATTGATGAATTTCCGATTGCTATGGTACCGATAGCCGATTGCTTCAGTAATTCCAATCCCATTGGTGAGGCGATCGTAGCCCGGAAGGTATTCATTTGCGAGTTGGGGGACGTTGTCTCCAACCACTTCTATACGGACCTTGTGTTGGATGAACTGGGATCCGAGTTCCACAAAAAGACCGGAATTTTGATTGTGGGTCTTGACAATGGGAATGAGTTTCCCGAGGCGAATTGGAATAACAAAGCCCCGTTGATACATTCGGATATCGTACCAAAGGCCATCGGCACCAATAGCTTGCTGGATATAGCCAGTCTCCGGGGTACCGTTCAGAGAAGTGATGGCTTGGGCAACAGGTTCGTTGATACGGTTGCCAAAGAGAAATTCGACCCCACCAGCAAAATAAAAATTACTCTTTAACTTGTAACCTCCCTCAATCATCAAGTGACTGGTGTAGCCATAACGGTCATCAAGATCGCCCCCGGGACCACTTCCGATATAACCAAGGCTGGTCCAAGCAAAGCTGATCGTACTGTCCCGAATATTCTGTTGTCCGGAGACAAGCTGAGGCAGAAACAGAAGACCTATAATTAAACAGTGGAGGACTGTTGATTTCATGTGAAACTTTATTACTTTTAAAAAAAGTTGGTACAATTATAGTACAATAAGCCTCGCAATTCAACTGTTAGAAACGTGCTTTAATGACACAGAAAGCTGAATACTTTGTGCATAAGACCGCTGTGATCGACCAACCGGTCGATATTGGAAAAGGAACGAAAGTCTGGCACTTTTGTCATATCATGCCAAACTCCAGAATTGGCGAACATTGTAGCCTTGGTCAAAATGTGTTTGTTGCATCTGGTGTGCGGCTGGGGAACAATGTCAAGGTTCAGAATAATGTCTCTATTTATGAAGGGGTTATCTGCGAGGATGATGTCTTCCTGGGGCCTTCCATGGTATTTACCAACGTGATCAACCCCCGTAGTGGAGTGGTGCGCCGATCGGAATATTTATTGACGCATCTGGAGCAAGGCGTCTCTGTGGGGGCAAATGCAACCATTATATGTGGGGTCAAATTAGGTAAATTTTCATTTGTCGGTGCGGGAGCGGTGGTGACGAAAGATGTTCCGGATTATGCGTTGGTTGTGGGAAACCCAGCACGGCAGATAGGCTGGATGAGCGAATGGGGTCACCGACTTGAATTTGACGACAAAGGTTTTGCCGAATGTGTTGGCAGCAAAGATAATTATCAATTGATCAGCGATCAGGTTAAAAAGCTTAAATGATGACGGAATCCATGACAATTCGTATGGTGGACACCATTACACAGTACGAACGTATTAAGCATGAAATGAATGCTGCCATCGCAGAGGTGGTCGCTTCCGGTGCCTATATCAATGGCCCTGCAGTTAAGCAATTCACCGCCAACCTAGCCAATTATTTGGGCGCTGAGCGAGTTATTCCCTGCGCAAATGGTACCGATGCCCTTCAGGTAGCCCTGATGGCATTGGAACTTCAACCTGGTGATGAAGTCATTACCACCCCATTTACATTTGCTGCTACCTGTGAAGTCGTGGCACTCTTGGGCCTTAAGCCTGTATTTGTAGACGTAACCGATGACTCTTTCAACATCAACACTTCTAAGATTGAGGCTGCGATTACCGAAAAAACAAAGGCCATTGTCCCGGTTCATCTTTTCGGTCAGCCCGCCGACATGCAACCGATCATGGATATTGCGAACAAGTATAACCTCTATGTGATTGAGGATGCCGCTCAATCCATAGGTGCAACCTATACGATGGCCAGCGGAATGACTTATCAGTCAGGGCTGATTGGCCATGTTGGTACCACCTCCTTCTATCCCAGTAAAAATCTGGGTGCCTACGGAGACGGTGGTGCCCTCTGGACCAACGATACCCAACTGGCTGACAAGATCCTTCAGGTCTGCAACCATGGGTCCAATCGCCGCTATTACTATGATATGATAGGGGTGAACAGCCGCCTGGATTCCATTCAAGCAGCCATATTAGACACCAAGCTCAAATACCTGGATACCTACAACACAAACCGAATCGCAGCTGCCGATCTTTATGACCGAGCATTTGCTGGTGTAGATGGCTTGGTAACTCCTTGGAGATCTGGCAATTGCAGACATGTGTTCCACCAGTATACCCTCCGTGTGAAGTCAGGCCGCAAAAAACGTGATTTCATCCGGAAAGAGCTGGGAGAAAGGGGAATTCCTTCGGGGGTGTATTATCCGGTTTCCCTGCATCTGCAGCCTGCCTATACCTATGACAACAAGGTGGGAGACTTTCCCGTATCTGAGCGCCTGAGTGAAGAGGTGATCAGCTTGCCGATGCACTCTGAACTGGATGCAAACCAAGTGGCATATATTGCTGGAAATTTTTTAGAACTTTTCAACCAGTGACCATCTAAGCTAGACAGAATTAAAAACCTTGGTGAATCCAGGAAAACTAAAAACAAATCATAATGAAAGTGGCTTTTGTAGGAACCGGATATGTAGGATTGGTAGGAGGTACCTGTTTTGCTGAATCCGGTAATGATGTTATTTGTGTAGATAATAACCAAGATAAACTGGCCAAATTACACGCAGGGATAATTCCGATTTATGAACCCGGTTTGGAAGTTCTCTTCGAACGGAATACTTCTGAGGGGCGCCTGACCTTCACGGATGATCTGGCAAAAGCGGTAGAATTTGCAGAGGTTATCTTTTTGGCATTACCAACTCCTCCTATGGAGGACGGCTCTGCGGATCTCCGGCACCTACTTGCGGTTGCTAACGATATCGGCCAGATACTCAAGGATTACAGGGTTATCGTCAACAAAAGCACGGTTCCGGTTGGCACGGCCGATAGAGTAACTGAGGTCATTGCTCGTCACGCACAGGTTGAATTCGATGTAGTTTCCAATCCCGAATTCCTCCGCGAAGGAGCAGCTGTCAATGACTTTTTGAAGCCTGAGCGTGTCGTGGTAGGAACTCGTTCCCCTCGGGCCCGCAAAATACTCAAACGCCTCTACAAGCCTTTCCTGATGTCAGGTAATCCCATTATCTTCATGGATGAGCGGTCCTCCGAATTGACCAAATATGCTGCCAACTCTATGCTGGCCACCAAAATCACCTTTATGAATGAGATTGCAAATCTTTGTGAGTTGGTCGGTGCCGATGTAGACATGGTACGTCGGGGGGTCGGGTCTGACTCTCGTATCGGTAAGCGGTTTCTGTTTGCCGGGATTGGTTATGGCGGTTCCTGCTTTCCAAAAGATGTCTCAGCCCTTCACAGAACAGCACAGGCTTACCAATACGATTTCCGTCTTCTTGATGCCGTAATGAAGGTCAACAATGCCCAAAAACATCGTCTTGTCGAAAAAATTGAGAACTATTACGGCTCTGACCTGAGTGGATATACTTTTGCTGTCTGGGGATTGGCTTTCAAGCCCAATACCGATGATATCCGCGAAGCCCCGGCCTTGACCATCATCGAGGAACTCACCAGAATGGGTGCCATTGTCAAGGCCTATGATCCCGAAGCAATGTGGCAAATCCGAGAGTACACCGACCTCACCGTTGACTTAGCAGATAATCGCTACAAAGCACTTGAAGGAGCAGATGCCTTGCTCATCTTGACCGAATGGAACGAATTTCGCACCCCTGACTTCGACAAGATAAAGTCTCTACTAAATAAACCCGTCATTTTTGACGGCCGCAATATTTACGATCTGGATGACATGCGTGAGCGTGGATTCTACTACAATACAATCGGACGGGGTGTTATCAATGCCCTTAATCGCACCAGCGTGAGCAAAGAGCAATAGAAAATGAATCCCATTCGTAAGCGACGTATTTTGATCACAGGAGGAGCTGGTTTTCTAGGCTCGCACTTGGTTGACAGGTTCATTGACGAGGGCTTTCAAGTCATCGTGATGGACAACCTCATCACTGGTAACCTCGAAAATATTCAACACCATTTCGGCAACAAGGACTTTCAGTTCATTCATCATGATGTAACCGAATTCAACCACGTTGCTGGAAGCCTGGATTATATTTTGCATTTCGCCTCTCCGGCCAGTCCCAAAGATTACCTTAACTTTCCTATCCAGACCCTCAAGGTAGGATCGCTGGGAACCCACAAAATCCTCGGACTAGCCAAGGCTAAAAATGCGCGGATGCTGATCGCCTCTACGTCTGAGGTCTACGGTGATCCCCTGGTCCATCCCCAGAAGGAGAGCTATTGGGGCAATGTAAATCCGATTGGATATCGTGGTGTTTATGATGAAGCCAAGCGGTTCATGGAGGCCATCACCATGGCCTACCACCGTTACCACAACCTGGAAACGCGAATTGTTCGCATCTTCAACACCTATGGTCCCCGGATGAGGATCAATGATGGTCGGGCTTTGCCGGCCTTCATTGGCCAAGCTTTGAATGGAGATGACATTACCGTCTTTGGGGACGGTTCTCAGACCCGCAGCTTTTGCTACATTTCCGATCAGGTGGAGGGCATCTACCGCTTGCTCCACTGCGATTCGCCAGAGCCGGTCAACATTGGCAATCCGGAAGAGGTTTCCATTCTCGAATTTGCCAGGGAGATCGTGGCACTGACCGAATCAAAGAGTAAAATCACTTTTCAGGAATTGCCCGAAGACGATCCCAAGGTGCGGGAGCCGGACATTACCCTGGCCCGGAAGTTGCTCGGCTGGGAACCCAAAATCTCTCGTCAGGAGGGATTGAAAACCACAGTCAAATACTTCAAAAGGTCTATGCATGGGGTTCAAGCGTATTGAGACAGGAATAGAAGGCCTCCTGATCATCGAGCCGGATGTATTCGGTGACCACCGTGGATTCTTCAAGGAAACTTACAATGCGAATTCCTTCCTAAAGATTGGGCTTGACCTAAACTTCGTTCAGGACAATGTCTCCTATTCCGAAAAAAACATTTTGCGGGGACTTCATTTTCAGGCACCGCCATACTCCCAGGGCAAGCTGGTCGCTGCGCTGCAAGGGGAAGCGATTGATGTGGCGGTAGACATCCGCCGGGGTTCGCCGACTTATGGTCAGCATTGGAGTGTGCGCTTGAGCGGGGAGAACCACCGGATGTTCTGGATGCCTCCAGGCTTTGCCCATGGTTTTGCCGTCCTCAGTGACACCTGCCTCTTCTGCTACAAGTGTACCAATATCTACAATCGGGAATCCGAAGGCGGGCTGATGTGGAACGATCCCGCTCTGGGGATTGATTGGGAGATAGCTGAACCTGTCCTGTCCGAGAAGGATAAGGCCTATGCTCCGTTTGCCGAGTTTGAGAGTCCTTTTACCTGATCGCGTTTTCCCATAATAATGAGCATTTTCTCCCCCTAATAAACCACATCCACCACAAACGAAAATTCCTGATCAATGGCCGCTACATAATTTTCATATGGCCACTGCATCCCAAAAGTGAAATTTTCCTCACCTGAGCAATTCTTATAGAAAAAGTCTTTGGTCCCTTTGATTTCGCGAAGGACGTAGAGCTTCTGTGCACCGTGGTAGAGGTGGAATTCGGTTTGCGGTCCCATAAGGAGAAAGGTGCGGGAGTTAAGGTAAGGATATTCGTCGTTGAAGACTTTGTCTTGATGCTTGTAGAATTGGTCGGGGGTATGAGCTTCTGCGGCCGCAATCTGGGCTTCCTCATTTCCATCTTCTTCAACTGATCCTAGTACCTGCCTGGCCTCCCAGTGGGTAATGGCTTTGAAGTTGGGATTGCCGATGGTGTTGAAACGGACGTAGTATTTGGAATCGTTGAGGGGCAAAAGGGATACTTTGAGCCGGGTGGAGTCAAGGGTATAGGTCATCCGGGCAAATGCCCCTTCGAAGGAACGGTGGCGGGTGAAAGTAATGGAATTACTGTCGGTGTAGGTTTCAATCCATGTGCTGTCACTGCCCTCAAACATTTCGGAGGGAAGGCAGAAGACAGGGTAGGAAACTTCAGGGGCAACCACTTCCCAGGTGTCCATGCTGTTGGTGAAAGAATAGATCGGGCCAAATGGGTTGTATTCGGGGCGGAGGTCAGCGGTTTTGTGCTCAATAGCAAAGAGGGTGCCGTTGGCAAACCAACACTTCAATTGGTCATTTTCCAGAATGAAATACGGAAGGTTAAAAAAGACGCTTTTGAATTCGTACCAATAGGTGAAGACACCATTAGGCATTGAGTGGTGTGATACGGTTCCTTCAATTGTTGAGTTTGGATTCATGTCTGCAATGGAGTAACCGGAATCCGTTCCTGCATTCGAGGTTTGGTCGGGGTTCTCTGAGGTTGATCCCTGGCCATTGCGTTCGATTTTATCGGTGACACCAACTGAAAATTGACTGTTTCCATCTACCGTGTAGGCTGTAAAAAAGGCATTTTTACCTTTGTTGCCACCGGGTGGCTTGAACCACATATAAGAGGTTTTTTTGTCCAGGGTTTTCAGCTTGATGACCCTTGATTTATCGTCACCGTTCTGAGATTCTTTGAGATTACCACCATTGGGATCTTTTGCGATAGGATCTTCACTATTGGAGTCAACTGCCGAACCGCTTTGTGGCTTTTGGTAGTCATCCCGGTCCGGTACTACCTTGGCAGAATAATAGATTTCCGTATGGTCAAAGCGGCTGTCGTCGGGGTTTTCCCAGGAAAGAAAAATAGAATCGCCAAAAGGGGTGGCTTGCAAATAGGTCACCGGATAGGTATTTCCCTCGAAATACATTCGGTAACGGCGACCGACCATCAAGCTGAAGTCGGGGACGAACAGCCAGGCCAGTGAGATTCCCAGTCCTCCAAGGATGAGCAGAATCCAGAGTACGTGGAAAATCTTTCTTTTCATAGCAAGGCCAAATCATATTTTCTTTTTCGCTTCAAAAGTAGGAATTTGCTGCCAAAGACTCACAATCTTAATAAAATTTACATGAGAGGCATCATCCTTGCTGGCGGTTCCGGCACCCGTTTGTATCCATTGACCATTGCGGTAAGTAAGCAACTCATGCCAGTTTACGACAAGCCAATGATCTACTACCCCCTTTCAACCATGATGATGGCTGGGATTCGTGAATTGTTAATCATCTCTACTCCCGAACATACGGATTTGTTCCGCCAGTTACTTGGCGACGGAGCCAACCTGGGGATGCGGATCGAATATGCGGTCCAGCCCAGCCCAGAAGGGTTGGCGCAGGCATTTATCATCGGGGCAGATTTTGTAGGAGCGGATGATGTGGCCTTGATCCTTGGTGACAATATCTTCTACGGTACGGAATTGATTAAAACCCTGCAGGAGGGTTCACGGACGATTCGCGAAGAAGGTGGTGGAATGGTATTCGCCTACCACGTATCTGACCCTGCACGTTATGGTGTAGTGGAATTTGCTGAAAATGGTGAAGCATTATCCATCGAAGAAAAACCTGAGCGGCCCAAGTCATCCTTTGCAGTGCCGGGAATCTATTTTTATGACAACTCTGTAATTGACATTGTTAAAGAGCTCAAGCCCTCTTCTAGAGGTGAATTGGAGATCACAGATGTGAACCGCGTTTTCCTGAAAAACAGAAAACTAAAAGTCTCAATTCTCAGTCGGGGTACGGCTTGGCTAGATACCGGAACTCATGATTCATTGATAGATGCCGGGAATTTTGTACAAATCATCGAGAAGCGACAGGGGCTCAAGGTTGGCTGTATCGAAGAGGTTTCCTGGAGAATGGGTTTCATCGACGACGACCAATTACGAGAGGTAGCTAAGCCGCTGATCAAAAGTGGATACGGGGAATATTTATTGAAACTCTTACATGAATAGGAGGAGGGGTTTTAAATTACTGGACGAGAGTTTTTTATTAATTAGGACGTTTAATGGTAAAATGTCCATTAGTTTTCCTTCCATTTGATCGAGCAACCTATTGCCTTGGTGTACTCATTTGAAACAGCACTATCACTCTTGATATCCGTGATCGCTTGTTCAATAAACTTATCCTGAACTGCATCTGGATCCTTGGGGTTATCATCGATGGCACCCACATAGCGAACATAGAATTGTTCACTCTCTTTATCTCGGACCAACACATAAGCATGAGGAGTTCGGGCAGCACCATAAGCAGTTGCAACTTCCTGGGTTTCGTCAAATAGGTAAGGGAAGCTAAATGATTTTTCATTAGCTCGAGCGATCATATTCTCATAGCTGTCTTCAGGATAGGCAATGGGGTCATTGGGGTTAATGGCGACCACTGGGAACCCCTGTCCTCTATGTGTGTCGTCTAGTTCATTGATGCGGTCTTCGTACAGTTTGCTGTAAGGGCAGTGGTTACAGGTAAAGATTAATATTACACCTTCGGATCCGGTATAGTCATCAAGGCTAACCATACTACCGTCTATATTTTTCAGATTAAATGTGGGGGCCTTCTCTCCGATCAGTGCTTTATCAGTCTGGGCATGGGCCTGATAAAGAAATACGCATGAAAGCATTGCAAGAGTAAATACAATAACTAATTTTTTCATGGCTTGTGGATTAATTCTTCTAACTTTTTAAATAATTCTTGCCGGGTATAATCACCTTGGTGAAACTCCCGAATACCTTGTTTTTTATTGACGAAAATAGTCGCTGGGATCGCGCCTGTCCATTCAGCAGCAACTTTGTCGATCCAGGAATTGGCGTTGAGTTCATCCAATAACAAAATAGGAGACTGGGGTTCCCTGCGGGCAATGTACTCTGCCACTCTACCATCGATTTCATCCACAAAATCAAGACTCACGAGTAATACCTGAACCTGATCTTCCGCATACTTTTCTGCCGCATCATCGAAGAAGGGAAGCTCAGCCACGCAGGGGCGGCACCAAGTAGCCCAAAAGTTGATCACATAGAGAGTGTCATTCTCCCGATCGAAGTAGGATTCCAGATCCGGAAACTTGATAACCCTGATCAGCGGCTGGGCCACTGAAATCTGACCAAAGTAAATGGGCAATAACAGGATGAATGCAAATCGATGTATCATTTATTCAGATCAATTCCATGTTATAACGCGAAAATACAAGATTTGTTGAGAATAATCCCTACTTTCGTGCCGCATAGGTTTCCGGGTCCGACGACCTGGGATTAAAAGGGAATCCGGTGTAATTCCGGAGCAGTCCCCGCTGCTGTAACCCACCCGATCCAGGTCGGGATCTGGTCAAAACCACTGTTCATGTCCGAATGGGAAGGTACCAGAGTTTGGGAAGCCAGAAGACCTGCCTTTTGCATAGTTTCAGGGCTTTCGGGTGAAAAGTTATCATGAAAATGCGGGTACAGGTTTTCCGACTTGTCACCTCATTTCACATCCAAAGCTCATGGTATTCATTGTTAGCCTAATTTAACGCTATGAGGTTTTCTTCTATTCTTATCGGATTCGCATTCTTTAGTGCTTTCTTCATTCCGCTGCTGTCACTGGCCCAACCTTCAAGGCAGTTGATCATCGCCAACGGAGGAGATTTTGCAGACACAACTGATGCAGCTACGGTTGCTGCCTGGAACCTTGTTACCGGCAGTTACTTCATTTTTGATACAATTGAGGTTAGCTCAGTACAGGATGTGCTGGTCGACGGCCAGTACGCATATGTTGCCGCTGACGGTATGATCCTGAAGTATAACATCGACACTTATACCCGAATGTCGTCTGTACCTGCTCCCGGAGTTCGATCCATTACCACTGCTCCGAACCAGGCCGCCCTTGTTGCGGCTTGTGGGTTTCCCGTTAACTCTGACTACGTACGGATCTTCAACCAGTCTGACCTCAGCGAAGTTGCTGCTGTACAAAACATTTCCGGCCAATGCGAAGGAGTAGTTGTGGTCAATGACACTGCCTATGTGACCGTCCCTGGTGGATTCGGTAGTACAACGGGTAAAGTTGCCCTGATCAACCTGAACAACAGCACGCTCATCACCGAAATTAACCTTGACTCACTGGGAGAATCTGTCACTGACATTTTCTTCCGCCCAGGTGACAGTATGCTCTACACTCTGAGTTCCCTCAGTTTTGGCAGTACTACCGGAGTTATTTCCCAGATTCCACTCGGAGCACGCACCGCAATTTCCACCACAGTACCCTACCCTATCGGCTTCAACGGCGCTACAACCCTGGTTGGCAATACCCTCTACGGTATGTTTGACGGAGCTTTTAACAGTGTTGAGATCGAAGGATCAAATCCCTATGCACTCAGCAATACACCTATGATCCCCGGGCCTTGGGCCGGAAGTGCCATGGATACCCAGAACATAGAATTTTATCTGTCTGCAACCGATTACAGTACCTGGGGGAGTATTTACCGGTATAATTCCTCCGGAATTCTGATAGATTCCGTGGCAGTAGGAGTCTCACCTGAAGCCTTTGACGTAGATGGGCGCCTCGCCACTGGTTCCAGTGATTTGTTCTCAGACGAGGTAATTGTTAAATCCTATCCCAACCCCTTCACGGATCAGGTAACAATAGATGCAAGTCGTCTGAATGACTTACCCCTCTCTATAAGGATCTACTCCTTTTCCGGGAATTGTGTCTTTTTCACTTCGGAAGTGAAGGTAATCACCGAGCTTGATCTAAGTAACCTCTCAGCAGGAAACTACCTGCTCAAATTACATGCGGAATCTGGTGACTATACAAAACATTTAATCAAGCGGTGATCAATTTATCAAAAATGATCCACCGGAGGTCCAAAATCCATCAACGGATCTTCCTCCCTTTTTGCCAATTGGGTAGAACTATGCTTTGTGTAGGATTGTTTTTCCAGATTTCACTTGCCAATAACCTGCAATTGAGTGACGCCAGGCTGGTAGATAAGCAAACGATTTCGTTCCGAGTCAGTTGGGAAAACAGCTGGTACTTGAACATTGGGCCCGGTAACCACGATGCAGTTTGGATCTTTGCCAAGATCAAGACAGGTGAGGGAGAGTGGGACCCACTTCAATTTTCTAATTCAGGAATTGGCTTTGAGTCTTCTGACCCTTACCTATTGACCATCAACCCTGTTTCAGATGGTCTCGGGGTATTCTTAAAACGCTGCTATATTGGTTCGGGCACAATCTATAGCACTCAGGTTACCCTCCAGTTGGCCAACGCACTTGCCGAGGGCAATTATTCTTTGGATGTATTTGGTGTGGAAATGGTCTGGATTCCGGGGGGGCCATATTGGCTAGGAGATGGCAGCAGCAATTTCAGTCTTGGAGAGAGTACTTCCCAAGCAACTGTACTGGTTATGGACGAATCTGAAATTGCACTCGGACCCGACCCCGGATCTACCACCGGAAACAGTACATATCCTCCCAATGGATTAATTCCTGCGGCGTATCCCAAAGGTAGCAATGGCTTCTATTGCATGAAGTATGAGATCAGTCAAGAACAATACACAGACTTTCTCAACCACTTGACGGTTGACCAACAAGTCTCCCGGACCTCATCCGGGCCGTATGTTGAAGCTGGCACCCATGCCTTCACCCGTTTCGCCAATCTTCGAAATGGAATCCGGGTTTATCAACCTGGATTGAATGGACAGCCAGCCGTCTTCGGATCCGATCTTTCTGCAGATGGAGCTTTCAACAGCGAGGAGGATGGTCAGAACCGCGCCTGCAATTTTCTTAACTGGGAGGATCTCCTGGCCTATTTTGATTGGGCAGGCCTTTCCCCCATGACAGAACTAGAGTATGAAAAGGCTTGCCGTGGTCCTGTGGTCCCAGTTCCAAATGAATTCGCCTGGGGAACTGATTTGGTGATGGATGCCAATACCCTTTTACAAGACGGTACCCTATGGGAGTCGGTGACAGAATCACCTACTGCTTTAATGGGACTGGCCAGCCACGGCTACGACGGTCCCCAAGGGCCACTCCGCTGCGGCTTTGCAGCCCACGCCAGCAGTGACCGCCTGCAATCTGGCGCCTCCTACTATGGTGTCATGGAAATGAGCGGCAACCTATGGGAACAGTGCGTCAATGCAGGCCCGGTTGGTGTTTCCTTCTTGGGAAGTAATGGAAATGGACAACTGGATACAAATGGCAACGCTGATGTTTCAGGTTGGCCAGAAAGTGCCGGTGGTGGCTACCGGGGAGGAGGCTGGAACAGTGGTATTCTACCAGGGTTCCGTGACTTGGCGGTATCGGACAGGTATTATTCTGGGCTGGCACCGTCCTCCAGACGCGGAACATCCGGAGGAAGAGGGGTGCGGAGATGAAATGGCTCACTGTTCTCACATTTGGGTTAGCCTTTACCTTTACGGGTTCCGCACAGGTACCTTATACTGGAGGTGCCGGAGATGGCTACGCCTGTACAAGTACAGCCTTCCAGATAGGGAAAGAACCATTCACCGAAGCCAAAGTCGAGCTCGGTATGCGCGAAGAGAATAACAACTGGACCGTACTCCTTCGGTTTAAAGGAATAAAAACTTCCGTAGAAGTGGAGGTATATGCCATGAGTGGGCAAAGGATGGAACATTGGACCACAGCCGCCGAAGGCAACTGGGAAGAAGAGTATACGCTGCAAAAGCAGCCGGGGGCCGTATATATTTTTCGCATTAAAATCGATGACCAACACGAATTCACGGCAAAAGTGCTCAACCCGTACCATGCAAGACAATGACAGATGTACAATAGGCGCTATTTTGTAACCATTTTAACCTGCGTATTGCTGTATTCGAGTTGGGTGACAGGACAGATAGTTGATGAGCAATCGATTGATTCCATTGATACAAGTGAACTCCCAGCAGTTGAGATCCTAGAAATAAGCCCTCGCGAGAATGTTCTCAATATCAGGCCAGCTCAAATCGAATTTCACAAATCCTCTCCTTTGGCAGATCTACTCAATGAGGTCCCAGCCGTATTCATCAAAAGCTACGGGCAGGTGGGCCTGTCGACACCCTCTTTCAGGGGTACAGGTGCGGGTCATACCCAGATATTCTGGAATGGGGTTCCCATGAACTCATCCATGACGGGCCAGACAGATCTCAGTTTGGGTGCAGTTGGGCTCTTTGACAAGATAGAAGTTCATTTTGGCAGTACATCTTTAGACCTAGGATCCGGCGGACTGGGTGGTGCAATTGACCTTTCAAATTGGGGTTTATTTGGTTATGAGGGAAATTGTGCACAGTTCGAAGTAGGACAAGAAGCCGGGAGCTTTGGAAATTTCAGGAGTCACCTTGATGGTCAATTCCGAAAAGGGAAACTTTGGATGGCGATCCAGGCCGTTGCAATCACAGGTCGAAATGATTTTACATTCCGCAATATTGCCCGATCTGGAAGCCCCTTGGACACCCTTCAACATAGCCGGATGAGTCAACTCTCCATCATGCACCAAGTTGGGCTAGGCAGTTATGAAAAAGGACTTATAGGCCGGATCTGGTTCAATGTTGCAGACCGGGAGTTGCCCCCCACCATGTTGACCAGTAATCTCACCGAATCCCAATATGACCGTGCCCTCAAAGCACAACTTGAATACCGAAGGACCATTCCAGGCAAGTGGATGCTGGTAAGTACCCTCTCTCACAGTTCCGAACGGCTCGATTACCAAAACTATCAGGCCTCTATCTTCAGTAGTTCCCTCTCTTTTCAAAATGACATCAATGTAGAGTTTACTCCACTTAATCCCAAACTTCCTCACGATGACCATTTAAAATTCGGAGGCCAAATGGGGTATGATATTGCTCGCTCTGAAGTATTTGGCGAAGACCTTTCCCAAATCAAAGCCACTGCCTTTGCAAAACTTAAAATGGGAAAAAGCAAACACCGCATCAACCTTCTGGTCCGGGAGTCCTACCAAAACGGCCGGTTCACCCTCCCTTACGGATATGCAGCCTACCACTACCGCATCAATAACTTTAACCATTTTAATGTCAATCTTTCGAGAAATTACCGTTTTCCGACCCTAAATGATCGGTACTGGGTTCCTGGTGGAAATCCAGACCTAAAAACCGAAACCTCCTGGACCGCCGAAGCGGGTTTCGATAAAGTGATCATGCCACTTAGCAATCGAAATGAACGGAAATTAATCATAGGGACCGACTTCTATGCATCCTTGATTGACAATTGGATCCAATGGATACCACAACAGGGTAATATTTGGTCACCTGAGAATGTGCAATTGGTCTTTACCAGAGGAGGGGAGATCAACCTGGAATGGTTTCAAAACACCCATAGATTCAATTACAGGATCAAAGCAGGTTATGCCCTCGTTTTCAGCCAGGGAATACAGGCCCAGCCTGATCAGACAATCGCCCTCGACAAACAGTTGATCTACACCCCTCTTCACAACAGTACTATCTCCTTCCAAGGCAACTACGGGCGCTTTAATTTTTATGTCTTTCAGCAATTTACCGGTATTCGCTATACTTCCAGCGATCATTCTACCTTTCTTCCCAGCTATCACCTGGGTGAAGTCCGGGGCAGTTTCGCCTTGGGGAGATCCACCCGGATCGAGACTTACGGAGGAATTAGAAACCTGTGGAATACAGACTACCAAGCTATAGCCTGGCGGCCTATGCCTGGTCGCAATTTTTATTTGGGTATTAAACTTCAACTCGAACGCAAAGGACTATGAAATATTTGTTTACTCTTCTGTCAGGAATTCTGATCCTGGCTTTTGCTGGTTGTGGCAACACCGGCGAGCCAATCCCTGTTCCAGATGTAACTTCCGACTTGTCCAAGGGAACCTGGATTCTCAACGAAGGGAATTTCAATTGGGGAAATGCTTCCCTTTCTTTTATGGATCCTGAAGGTGAGGTGTTTCAAAATATTTTTTTTGAAGCCAATGGAATCCCATTGGGTGATGTCGCTCAATCTATGGTCCGGATAGATTCCTCCGTTTTCATTGTGGTAAACAACAGTGGTAGGCTCTTCAAACTGGACATCGTTACTGGAAAAATTGAAGCCCATTTGGAAGGACTCACCTCTCCCCGATTCTTACTGCCCATCAATTCACAAAAGGCCTATCTGAGTGATCTTTATTCAGGCTCATTGACCGTAGTCAATCCCGTCAACTGCACCCAAACCGGAGAAATCCCGATCGGAGCCTGGACAGAAGAAATGCTTTTGATCGGGAATGAAGCTTGGGTGACCAAGATGGGGTCGGATAAAATCGTGTTGATCGACATCCTTACAGACCAGGTAATGGACAGTATAACTGTGGGCCTCGAACCCAACAGTTTGGTCCGGGATGCCAAAGGAGATGTTTGGGTACTGTCCAGCGGTGGAATAGGAAAAGAGATCCCGAATTTGATGCGCCTGAATGTTGCCACCCGATCTGTCGAAGATGCCTTTCCGTTCCCCAGCCTGCAAAGAAATCCCACTCAATTGGCGGTTTCACAAGATGGGCAAACACTGTATTTCCTCGATGGGGACTTTTACAAGATGGGGATAGAAGAGACAACTTTACCGACCAGTCCTTTTATTGAGGCTACCAACCGGACATTTTACAATTTCCATCTTCAGGAAGATTTTGTTCTGATCACAGACGCAGTTGATTTTGTTCAAGCGGGGAATATAATCCAGTTTGATTTAAACAGTGGCAACCTGCAAATGGAACGGAAAGCAGGAGCAATACCCAGTGAAATACTGCTATTCAATTGAGGTAACGATCAGCTATCTCACTCTTGGTGAATATCAACACCAACTTGGATTTCCTTTGCTGGATCGTAAAGTTGGCTATTCTCTCGCGTCGACTGAACCACGAAATTGAAAAACGCCCCTGCGAGAACGTATCCCTTTTTCATCTTCAAGGATCAATTCTACATTGTAGGTATGTTCTCCTAATTCGTCGCCTTTGGCGATGACGAAAAATTCTTGGGTTTGACCGGGTTCGACCTTGACATTCCTTAAGGGGTAAAGGCTACCAACAATATAGCACCCTTCACTGGCTAAAACCCGAACCAATGTGACCTGTTTACCAAGCGTATTGGTGAATTCCACTTTTGCTCGAACGACAGATCCCAATTTGGTTATACCCCAGTCCAGATCAGGAGCAGTATCTTTATCGATACTTACAGTATGGACGTCGGACACCTCAGTCAATCTAAAACTTTGAGCCTGAGTGGCGGCAAAAGAAAATATCAGCAAAAGTATCAGGAAGGATTGACGAGTATTGTTGACAAGATTCATCTTACGTGGCGTTTCTTTACACTTAACAAACTAAGTTAAGGTTTTTTCCGCTCCTAACAATGAGAAATACACTAATCAACCAGAAAATGGGCGCGATAGTCTAGAATACCCGTGGCAACCTAAGCGAGTTTATGATCTGAATTCGATTACCTTTGCATTCATGAGCAGGAGAGTAATTCTAATCATTATGGACGGTTGGGGAATTGCAGCAAATCCATCTGTTTCCGCCATTGACTCTGCCAATACGCCCTTTTTCGATCATTCTATTTCATACCTGCCCCATACCACACTGGAGGCATCTGGTGAAGCTGTCGGACTTCCTGCAGGGCAGATGGGCAATTCAGAAGTCGGTCACATGAACATTGGGGCAGGCAGGGTTGTATACCAGGAGTTGATCCGGATTTCCAAGGCACTGAAAGATGGCAGCTTCGGAGCCAATACCACCTTTCAGCAATTGGTTACCTACGCTAAGGAAAAACAAAAACCAATTCATTTACTTGGTTTGCTTAGCGACGGCGGTGTCCATTCACATATTACTCACCTGCAGGGTATTCTTAAGGTTCTGTCCCAGCACGAAGACTTGCCTCAGGTTTTTATTCACGTCTTCACCGATGGCCGTGATACTGACCCAAATGGTGGATTGGAGTATGTTCGCCAAGTAGAGGGCTATGTGGATGAAGTCGGGATCGGCAAGATCGCATCTGTAATCGGCCGGTACTACAGCATGGACAGAAACCAAAAATGGGACCGAGTCGCCAAATCTTACCGCCTTTTAACCCAGGGGGAAGGAACCGCCTACCAATCTGCTGAAGATGCTGTTCAGGCTTCTTACAATGCGGGTATAACGGATGAATTCATTGAGCCCATAGTGATTACAGAAAACGGACAACCCATTGGTACCATTCAAGAAGGAGATGCCGTACTTTTTTACAATTTTCGTACCGACCGTGGTCGTCAACTGACCACCATGCTTACCCAAAAGGATTTTCCAGAAGAAGCTACTCAATGCATCAACCTGGCTTTCTTTACCATGACCCGTTACGATGAAACCTTTGAACGGGTAGAAGTACTTTTTGATAAGCCAGACATACCTGATGGTTTGGGAGAAGTACTAAGCCGGATGGGAAAACAGCAGATCCGCATTGCGGAAACAGAGAAATACCCCCATGTAACGTTTTTCTTCAATGGGGGATGCGAAGAACCTTTTACCGGGGAATCGCGCATTCTCTGCCCATCACCCGAGGTAGCCACTTATGACCTCCAACCTGAAATGAGTGCCTTTCATATCAGAGATAAAATCATCCCTGAATTGCAAAAAAGGAATGTCGATTTCGTTTGCCTAAACTTTGCCAACCCGGACATGGTAGGGCATACCGGGGTTTGGGAAGCTACAGTCAAAGCTTGTGAAACCGTTGACTACTGTACCCGCCAAATAGTCGAAGTAGCGCTAGAAAGTGGATATACTGTTCTGGTTACCGCTGACCATGGCAATGCTGACAAAATGAAAAATCCTGACGGCTCGGCCCATACCGCCCATACCACTTCTCGGGTGCCATTGATCCTGCATTCAAACGAAAAAAGGGATTGGCGGTTAACAACTGGGAAGCTGGGAGACATTGCCCCTACCATCCTTCGCCTTATGGACATTGAAATCCCTGCTGCTATGACAGGTAATGTTCTGATCTCATAATATTTCTTCCTTATGACTGCACCTCGATTATCCCAGAACATGCTTAAAGAAGGGATCAGGATCTTGTTCTTGGGTCTTGTTATATCCTTGGTTTCCGTCTTGTCAACAGCCATGGCACAGAGTGGATCCCTTTACAAACAATTGTTTTGGGAGCAATTGGGGAACAGTTGTCAAGAAGGTAAAGTTTGGGAAAAAGCGGTGTACAATGTGACAGGAGATTCTCCAGATATTCCGCAAACCAAAACCTACCGACTTAACTGCCGGACCGGGGCTTTTACTTCCCTCGACGGAGACCCCGGCCCACCGCCAAGCACGGAAGAGTTTGACTTTCTTTTCGAGTACGATGCTACCAACCGTTACATTAACGATTATTTCGACATTAAAGAAGGCAAGGAGGGATTTCAGGCAGCGATCAAGAAAGACAATGTACTCGATACACCACTTCAACTCCAGGAATTCAAACTAGACGAATCGGGGAAGTTACGATATGCCCAATCTCTTATCCTCAAAGACAATATACTGTTTTACTTGAGGGTGAATATAGAGGTCTGGTTCAATAAGGAGGGCCGCTATGAAAAGCATAAGATCGAAACGGAAACTGATCCTGTTGCCCAGGATGGGGTACATACGATCATTACAGGCAAATTGACAGACTAGTGGATCTTTTAGCCCTGTTCATAGGTGGAGGCATAGGCAGCCTGGCGAGGTATGGCCTGGGTCGCTGGCTTGGATCAACTGAAACCGGCTTCCCTATTGGAACTCTGGCTGCTAACTTGGTGGCTTGTATCGTACTCGGTTTTTTTGCTGGATTGCTGCTCCAACGCTTCGAAATGTCACGGACTGCGCAGTTGGGAGTAATGTCCGGATTTTGCGGTGGCTTCAGTACATTTTCAACCTTTAGCTTTGAGTCTTTAGATCTCTTCCAAGACGGCAGGACAGGTCTTGCATTCCTGTATATCGGAATATCAGTGGTAATCTGCCTGGGAGGGATATGGTTGGGACAGTGGGTCGCTACTCTTTTAAGATAGGAACCCCTGCTCTGCCTTTCTTATTCAAGAAATATTTAATTAATTTGCTGATCCTTTTAATGGGTGAGTCCATACATATATCAATCAGGTCAAATGGCAAAATCTAAGACTGAAACGCGAGAAGATCAGCCCTACAACGTGGAATTGTTAATGCATTGGTACGAGGAGATGCTGTTGCAAAGAAGGTTTGAGGAGAAATCCAGCCAAATGTATATGCAGCAAAAGATCAAAGGCTTTTGCCACCTCTATATAGGCCAGGAGGCCGTTTCATCCGGACTTGAGGCAGCTATCCGCAAAGATGATCAAGTCATCACTGCTTACCGCGATCATGGTATTGCACTTACCAGAGGGATTTCTCCCAATCAGGTAATGGCTGAGATGTATGGCAAATCCACAGGCTGTTCCAAGGGTAAAGGTGGATCCATGCACATGTTCTCTAAAGAGCATAATATGTTGGGGGGGCACGGTATTGTAGGTGCTCAAATCCCTTTAGGTGCCGGAGTCGCATTTGCCAACAAGTATCGTAATGAAGACAAAATTTGTGTCTGTATTTTCGGTGACGGTGCTATTCGCCAGGGCGCCTTTCACGAGGCTTTCAACTTGGCTATGACCTGGAGACTTCCTGTCCTTTACATGGTGGAGAACAATGAATACGCCATGGGTACTTCCGTGGAGCGTACTTCAAATGTCACCGAACTGTACAGATTGGCCAGTGGTTATGAAATGCCGGCCTGGCAGGTTGATGGCATGAGTGTTTTCGAAGTGTACGAAAACACTAAAAAGGCAGCAGAGCTGGTCCGTACCCCTGGACATGGACCCGTCTTCCTTGAAATTAAAACCTACAGGTATAAAGGGCACTCTATGTCTGATCCCGCCAAATACCGTACCAAGGAAGAACTGGAACAGTACAAAAAAGAGGATCCGATCGTTGATCTGAAAGCTTACCTCAAAAAGCATAATATAGCTACTGAAGAAGAAATGAAAGAGATTGATACCAGGATCAAAGCTCTCGTCGCTGAAAGTGTGGTATTTGCCGAAAATTCCCCGTATCCAGCTCCTGAAGAGCTATATGAAGACGTATACATTACACCGAATTATCCGTTCATCCGACAATAATTCTTTTCCAACTTCGTTAAAGACCATTGTCTTTCCAGAGGCATAATACAAGGAGAGCCGACTGCGGCATCCAAGAACAAATCTTAGGATATGAACTACAAATTAGTAAACAACATCGTTGGCTGGGTGATTTTCCTTTTCGCCTTTATGGTATACTTCATGACCATGGCGCCCACAGCCTCCTTCTGGGATTGTGGCGAATTCATCGCTTGCTCTAACGAATTACAGGTGCCCCACCCTCCGGGAGCGCCTTTCTTTCTTATACTGGGGCGCTTTTTTGCCTTGTTTTCCTTTGGAAATGTTGAATCTGTAGCTTTCTGGATCAATATGATCAGTACGCTTTCAGGTGCATTTGTAGCGCTGTTTACCTTTTGGACAGTCACACATTTGGCTAGAAAGTTAGTTGATCGTGGTGCAGACAAGATAAATCTCCCCAGTCTTCTCGTCATTATGGGTGCAGGTGCTGTTGCTGCCTTGACTGCGACATTTGCAGATTCGGTGTGGTTCAACTCAGTAGAAGCAGAAGTATATGCGCTCTCCTCATTCTTTACTGCAATCGTCATATGGTTGATCTTCAAGTGGGAAGCACGGTCAGATGAACCCGACAACCTGAAATGGATCATCCTTATCGGATATATCATGGGGCTTTCGATCGGAGTTCACCTGCTGAACCTCTTGACCGTACCCGCACTGGCATTCGTCTACTATTTTAAAAAGTTCAAACCCAGCCTGGTGGGAATAGCAGTTACCTTCGGGATTTCTATTTTTATTCTTGGCTTCATCCAGTACGGCATCATACAGACCTCCGTCGAGATCGCGTGGGGTTTTGAGAAGTTCTTCACCGGATATGAAGACATGGATTCCCCTCTTTACAATCCTTCTGGTGTGGGGCTCCCACAGGGTACCGGGATTGTTATTTTCCTCTTGTTATTTTTGGGAACCCTGATCGGTGGAGTCCTGATCACTCACAAAGAAAAGATGTGGACCAGGATTTTCAAGAATGGCTACAAAAACCTCCGTGTTATCGTCAACATTTGTTGCTGGTCACTTCTGGTCATTATCATGGGCTATTCGTCCTACTCTATGATCGTAATTCGGGCCAATGCCGATACACCGATCAATGAAAATGATCCCAGTTCTGTAGCTTCTATGATCTCCTACTTGAAACGTGAACAATATGGAGATCGCCCCCTCTTCTTTGGCCCCCGCTATAACAAACAAAAGATGAACCCACGCACCATGGGTAAAGATTGGAAAGTGGAACGGGACCGTAGGAACTTCGTCAACGTCAACGAAGGTTGGGTCCTGCCGAAGGGCAACTACCTGCTTGCCGACGGCAAAAGCTTAAAAGTTGGTGATCGGGGTGTAGTCAGTGGGTTTAAGGTTCCGTCAACCCCAGAAGGGATGAAGTATGAAACTGAGCTAAAAGATGGTAGGGCTATCACCATTGACCCCAAAACAAATGTTGTAGAAAGAACCACCGGCAGATATGTCTGGTCAGGCTATAAGCAGGATGTCGTCTGGCTGAAAGGGAAATCTTTCTTTCCGAGGATGTACAGTCCCTCCCACTATACCAAAGGTCCATTCGGATACAAAAACTATATTTCGGTTAGCAATCGCAGAAACCCTAATGATCCCTACGATGACAAAGTCACCTTTGCAGACGATATGGGATACTTCTTCGATTATCAAGTTCGCCACATGTATCTTCGTTACTTCATGTGGAATTTCTCGGGTCGCGCTGGCGACATTCAGGATATGGGTTGGGAAGACGGCTTGATCTCCAGAAATCAATTCCCGGCTGAGTTAGCCCAATCCCAGGGGCGCAACCTTTACTATTCCATACCACTTCTCCTAGGGCTTCTCGGAATGGTATTTCTCTTCGTCAAGGACTGGAAAGATGGGACATCAATCTTGCTTCTATTCTTCTTTACAGGACTGGCAATCGTGCTTTATCTTAACCAGACTCCTCAACAACCGAGAGAGCGTGATTATTCGTATGCGGGATCTTTCCAAACTTTTGCCTTCTGGGTCGGGTTGGCGGTTGTTGCTATATACGACTTCCTGGGCAGTTATATTAGCAAGAGAAAAGGTGGTAATGGAAGTGCTCCATCTTCCAGTGGCGGCTCCTTCTCCCTGCCCACCGCCGCTGTTGCCATTTTGATCGGTCTTTCAGCACCCATTTTGATGGGCACTCAAAACTGGGATGACCATGATCGACACACCCGCAGAGTTGCCCCTGAATCGGCCTACAATCTGCTCCAATCTTGCCAAAAGAATGGTATCATCTTTACAAATGGAGACAACGATACCTTTCCTCTCTGGTACATTCAGGAGGTAGAAGGGGTTCGCTCCGACGTGCGGGTGGTAAACCTGAGTCTGCTGAATACTGACTGGTACATCAGCCAGATGAAGAAGCAACAAAACCTTTCTCCTCCCCTACCTATTTCATCACCTGCGAGTTCCTACCTTGGAGACCGCGGTTCCACCCGTCCTCGTAAAGCCGGACAGCCTTGGACCCTTACAGTTGACAAAACCGCTGTTCTTACCAACGGCACTGTTCCTGAAGAGTATGCTCCCTACATACAGTCCCAGATGTCATGGCCGGTTCGTGTACGCGGTGGCGGTGAAAATACCTACCTGCTTAAACAGGACTGGATCATTCTGGACATTATGACTACCAATGCTGCTGCAGGATGGCCCCGTCCCATATATTTCTCCAGCACGATCCCGCCTTCTAGCTATATTGGCCTTGAATCTTTTTTCCATGTGGAGGGACTGGCCAATCGGGTAATTCCGGTTGACCTCTCCAAATTACCTAGGGACAAGTTCTATTCATCAACTGATCCCTACAGTCGCGGTGGACAGAAAGGACGCCTTAATGTTGCCCGCTCCTATGAACTTCTCAAAGACACTTTCAAATTCGGTAACCTTGACGAAGAAAGCCTCTACCTTGACGACCACATTCGCCGCACCATTGTAGGGAATCTGTCTACCATGATGTTCCGTTGTGCCAATGCATTCGTGGATATGGCCGATTTTGAGGCCCAAAAAATAGCGGGTACTAAAGCACTGCTCACTCAGGATCCTGCTAATGCGGATAGCCTGAGTGCCAAGATCCTGGTTTATGAATCCAACGAAAAACGCTACCGGGAGCGAGCCGCTGAAATGCTGCTGATTACAGATGAAAGGATCAGCGACAATGCTCGTGGTAACGATGTTGTCTATCCTATGTTTGCAGCTGGTCTTTGGCAGCGCCTCGAAAATGAGGAAATGACTGCCCAATGCTATGCACAAGTCATTAACAAAGCGGAAGCCTGGATGAATTACTTCCAAATGAATCAGAAAAAACTACCCGATCACGATCGGATCATGAACGGCTTGCCCTACATCGCTACAGAGGCACAGAAGCTGTCCGATAAGGATATAGCTATCCGGGCTGCACAACTGGCATTTCTGGACACAGGGAACCAACAGTACGACATCTTGGCTAAGCAGTTGAAGTCAAGACCCGAATCTCCTTCTCCCTGACAGCCGATTATTCAAGGTGGCCAGCCCTAGGGTGAACAACCTCAGGGAGAACTAGGGTGAACATCTTTAGGGTGGAATTGATTCCTCTTCTCTAAGGCCAAACGCACTATTGCAGTGAATTTTTGAGCACCCTTTAGGTTGATATGGGTCGTATTTACAAACAATGAGTCAGGCCAGTCCCGGCCGGCTACTTTGATCACATCTACATTTTTCCTGCGGTCAATCTCATCCAACCAAGCTTGAGCAGCATCCATCCCCTTAAACCCCTGGTAATAGGACCAATGATAGGGTGCGATGACAAGGTAAAATTTCCGGTCAGGCCGTGTATCAAAGTGGGTGATCAACCGGGCTTCTTGAATTGAATCAACTTTCCATTCTGCTGGATGCTTCAACCTTCTCTCCACCAGCTTGAGAAAGGTCGCTTCAGGGATGACATTTTTTTCCAGAGAAGCCCCTTTGCTGACCACTTTTGTCAATCCTACTTTGGCATTGATATAGTCTTTAAAATAGGAATCATAGCTATTGAAAAACCGAATACCGGGAAGGCGGTACCATACTTTCCATGCATTGCGATCTTGAAGGAGCTTCCGGAACCCGGGTCGGTTTAAATGGGGAATATAATTGTTAAGGTCACCGATCTCAGCCCTGAACATATTGTAGTCAAAATTGATGATTATCGGAGAGGAGTTGTCCATGCGAACTGTTTCATATTTCAGCAGGATATCGATGACCTCATAACCGATCCCGTTAATCCCATAGTTGTAGGCAGAAGATGCAAGCGAATCGGGAATATAAGAGCCTAGTGCCCGGGAAGAGCCAAAAATGGCGATTTCTTCTCTTGTCCCTTCAACAACCCGCTTGATCTTGGAAGCCCCGTGTATTGGAGTTTTAAAGATCACATATCTCCGCATCCCAAAATCCAATCCCAGACAGATCAAGAAGATGATCACCAAGTAAGGGAGAAGGTGATTCGAAAAGAAACGTAAAGCTTGTTTTCGTTCTTCCATGGGCTTAAAATTGGAAATAGATGAATGAAGCTTCACCGCCTTTGCCGATCATCAGGATCAGACCTGTGACCAGTACAACAAACAATAAACTATGCTTGATGCGGAGGTCTTTGGGTAGAAGAGAAGAAAATGCCAGTAGGGCAATGACGAGGATACTCAATCCAAAATTATAGGGTCCCTGGTAGGCCATCAGCATAGAAGTATTAATACTGAGGTCCATCTTAAAGATCCCATTGAAAATTGCTATAGCATCTTCCATTCCATCTGCACGGAAGAAAATCCATCCTATCGTGACAAGCCCAAAGGTGATAAGCACTTGTGACACCTTCACTAACCCACTGACTTTTTGTAAAGAAAGGCCACGATAGAGCCTTTGTCGGGGTTTTTCACTGATCTTCTCCCAGACTATGTAACCACCATGTAATGCTCCCCACACTACAAAAGTCCAGTCGGCCCCATGCCACAAACCACTCACTAAAAAAGTGATGAAAAGGTTATAATGCCAGCGCCAACCAACGACTCTGTTTCCTCCTAACGGAATGTAGACATAGTCGCGAAACCAAGTGGATAGGGAAATGTGCCACCGCCGCCAAAATTCGCCGACGGAGCGACTTAGGTAAGGACGGTTAAAATTGTCGACCAGCTTAAAACCCATAATTGAAGCAGCACCCAGAGCGATATTGGTATAGCCGGAGAAATCACAATAGATTTGAAAGGCAAAGAAGACCGAGGCGAGAATCAAAGGAATGGTGCTGAACCCTTCAGGATTACTGTAGACCTCATTGACATAGATGGCGAGGCGGTCAGCCACCACTACCTTCTCAAAGAAACCGAAAGCCATCCTGTTCATACCCCAGATCACCCGCTGCCTATCGAAGTGCTGTTTCTCGCGGAACTGGGGGAGCAGACGACCACTCCGCTCAATTGGACCCGCCACCAATTGAGGCCAAAAGGAAACGAACAAGGCAAAGATGCCAAAATGCTTTTCTGGGGCCACCTTCCCATTGTACACGTCAATGGTATAGCTCATGGTCTGGAAGGTGTAAAAACTTATCCCTACGGAAGCAAGACATCTAAAACCGGGGGGCTGAAGCCACCACCAGCGAGTTCTGCCAATTGAACCACAGACTTGGTAAAAAAATTGAGGTATTTGAAACAAAAGAGAATGCTCAGGTTGATCAAAATACTGACCCAGAGCAATATTTTGGCCACTTTTTGGTGGTATTTACCTCCTTTTCGCTGCTGCTTGGCACCTTCCTGTCCGGATTGACATGCGATAGCTTTTCGTTTGGCAATTTCTCGAGCGATGTAATAATCAGCAACCGTACTCGCCAGGATCAAAGCAATATATTCCAACTTCCAGGCCATGTAAAAGAAGTAGGAAGCTGCCAATAAGAATATCCATCGAAAGCGGTGAGGAAAGAGGAAATACAGGACGATAACGACCGGCAGAAAGATCAGAAACTGTCCTGAATTGAAAAGCATTTTCCAACGCCCAAATTAGAAAATATTGCCAGGAAACACCATTTAGTCAGACCATTTTGCAAGCTTTTGAAAGAAAAAGAAGTATAAATCCAATACCATATTCAGCTAATTCGGGTGAATATTTAAGTCCGCACCAGTGTCTTAACCCCCAATAATCTGGACTATTTTCTTTAAGTAGTTTCGTTCATTTTGCATCGAAGTAGCTGGTGAATTCGAACCTGTCGATCAGCTCTCTCTGCTCCATGGAGTGGAATGCTTTGATATAGGCGTTCTCCTCGGGGGTAGCGATGGGTGATCCTTCCTGTCTTGCTTCGAGGTCCTTGAGCGCCTTTCGGACCCTGTGAGCAATGAACTGGGAACCGTCGTCATTTCGTACGACCACGCTCTTGTGCCCGTATCTGAGGTCAAGCATACGCACCAAGCTGATCACATCGTCCTGGTGGATGGCCTTTCCACACAGCAGCCTCTGCTCCTTTGCTATTTGATTCAGCGTTGAATTTTCAATTGAAAATTATTTTTTTTCGTAGAACATGGTCATTTTCATCAGATAATTCAATAAAATAGACTCCTCTGGATTTGATCGTATTTATATCAATTGAATCAGTATCAAAGAACTCTAGTGTTTCCAAAAGTTTTCCAGTAGGAGAGAAAACTTTAATGACAACATGCTCCTGTGTTGATGGAAAGGAGATCTTCAAATCTCCTATAACTGGGTTTGGATATATTTTTACTTTGTTGAATTGAATTTCATCAAGTCCAACAACCTGGAAGAAAACACAAGATGAAGTGTCGGAACATCCATTCGAAGATAGAATCACAGCGTACATCCCATTTACAGGTGGAACAAATGACTGATTTGTTTCGCCATTAAGAATCGTGTTGTTATAACAATCCATCCACTGGTATTGAGCTCCAAGCATATTTGCTGAAAGGTCAAATACAGATTGTGTAACTCCCGTATCAATAACAGGCACTGTTAGATTAATCGTTATCAAACTATCATATCCACCTATGTTGATCAATGTATCCATGTATGTCCCAGTATTGCCCCACTCGTAATTTCCACTAGGGCCTGTGAATGTATTACAAACGAGTGTATCAATTGTCGATGTTGTTGGGTATTCAATATTACTCACACAAGAACTGGTTCCCGCCATGTAAGGTGATGTCAATGAATTATTACCATCCCAGACAGGACTAGAAATTGCAAGCGTTGAAACATGATCATTATACACTTGACCATTACCTGTTAGAGAATAATTTGTATCAATAAAAGAAAAATTCATTGGGGTACTTGGCTCAAAATAAGAATAACGTTCAATCCAGTCCGTTGTATCCATCCAGGCCATAGCTAATTCTAGAAAATCTTCTTGCACCCATAAATTTCTATTTCTGTTAGCATTAAACTCCGTCACCCATATTGGAAGTTGAAAGTGAGTATGAAAACTTGTAAGCTTGTTTTTAAATCGATTGAAGATTCCAACTGGATTTGCATCAGGATTCATATACGCAGGATTGGAAGAATTAAACCACCCTCCCCAATCGTACCAATGAACAGCAATGAAATCAACCCGAATACATTCTTGTTTAGCTTTAACCATAAAGTCGTCTAGCCAATTAAGAGGCTGATTTTCTCGAACGGCTGGCGACCCTAACCGAAGTCCTGTCGCTAGCAATTTCCTATAAGATGCCACAGCAGTATCAACTATACACAAATCACCCCATTGTCCTGATTGTGAATTGCAATCATCCGGCTCATTAAATCCTAATAATTCGGTAAATCCCGACAGTTCGACAGTCTCATCTACATCCTGATTGTCAGCCCACCCCCACTGCATGGGAACAAACTGTTTGCCAAATTTTGTTGAATCTAATCTACCCCAATCATAGAACCAAGAGCTATTTACAAGCGACACAATAGAATCATTTTGTGTACATAACCCCTTTTTCAGGGTACTAATATTATACGGCAACACGCGAATAAAGGAAGTTTTATTATCAAGTTCTATTGGCAAGTCAATGATTAAGTCTTGAGTCAAAGCTATCATTGCTTTACTAAATCCCGTTCCGTCAATGTTATCAGCCATAACGACCATATGACCAGATTCAAGATGAATTGAAGATATGTGATCATTTAAATTTGAAGGAATAGAAGCACCTTTATAAATTGTATCAATTCCTAGTGTAACAGAAGTTCCAGACTGACCAAAACCATCGTAAATTGTAAGTTGAGCGCTTGCTCCAGTTGTGTACGAAACACATGCGATTAGAAGTAATAACTTTAAATAAAAATTCATAGCCTATAAAAATCAACACTCTAAGTAATTTACGTGCTCTTAACCAGAGTTCCAATGAGTCTTGATAATTGGGGTGATTTAATGCAAACTCGGGGTCGATATCTAACTTTGCAATAATTCGATTCACCCAAAAGCGGTTGAACAGCGCGGTTTTGAAATTGGCTATGGAGATTGGTCCAGATTGGCCGGGTTTTCGCTTTCTGAGGATATGGACTTTGGCAATGTTTACTGCTGTGAGGCTGGCATTGAAATG
>JBFGVE010000001.1:0-95708 GCA_041565275.1 Bacteroidia bacterium | reverse complement strand
GACGGGCGTTCTCCTCCTCAAGAACCCGGACTTACCGATCAACACGCCTGTACCCCGGCTTCAGCTCCTCGCTGCCTCCGGACAGGTATTTCTTCTTCCAGTACCCCACTGTAGAGGAGGACAGGTTGTACTTGCGGCAGGTCTCCATGAAGCCCTCCCGTTCACATTCCCGAAGGATACTCAGCTTCTCCTACGAATCGAATTTTCGCTTCTTTTTGCTCATTGTTCCTGAATTTACTGTGACCAATTTAATTTCGATAATCAGTCCAGATTTTCAAGGGGCTAAGACAGATATTACTATTGAGACTGTAAAATTCATGACGTCATATTCGCTCTTTTGAGCTTGAGTGTGGCGTCGACTTTTTTACATCTTTGTGTGGATGTGTCTTAAAAACTGTCCGGAGTATTGTTTAGATGCGATTACCCTGTATAGATTCCCCGAGATCAGGAAATCTATACCGTTTTTTATTAATTTTGGTGAATGAAAGCGACCGCTTTGGTGTTTTCGATTTTCCTTCTTCCCTTTTGGGAATCTTGTAGTATTAAGTTCAATACAGACAACCGTCATGTTTTAAGTATGCAGTCTGTCCAGCTAGTCGAATATGACGAAAAGGTTTGAAGCTAAAGGCAATGAGTTTAAAGAAGTTCTTACCCATCCTCACTTGGCTTCCGACCTACCATGCCAAAGACCTGAAAGGGGACCTGTCAGCTGGTTTGACGGTTGGAGTGATGTTGATCCCACAGGGGATGGCTTATGCTATGTTGGCCGGAATGCCGCCTATTTTTGGTCTTTATGCTTCAATCATTCCTCTTATCCTCTATGCTATTTTCGGAACTTCTCGTCAGTTGTCAGTTGGCCCGGTGGCGATGGTTGCATTGCTCATCTCTTCAGGAGTAGGAGCCATTGCCCAACCATCCACTGAAGAATACATCGGCCTCGCAATCCTACTTGCTTTGATGGTAGGGGTGTTTCAATTCATGTTGGGCATACTTCGGCTGGGATTTATAGTGAATTTCTTGTCCCAACCGGTAATCAGTGGCTTTTCATCTGCTGCTGCTGTAATCATCGGTTTGAGTCAACTAAAGCATATCATAGGGGTCGATATTCCACGAAGTCAATACATCTATGAAATTCTGATAAATGCAGTGAAATTGATTGGAGATACGCACATTCCAACTCTGGTCCTTGGTCTTGTGGGTATCGCTGTCATTATGGCCCTAAGGAAGGTCAACAAAGCAATACCGGGCCCATTGGTGGTAGTGGTTTTGGGCATTTCAGCAGTGTACCTGTTTAACCTGGATGCAGGCGGAATGAAGATACTGGGAAGAGTACCCAGTGGATTACCAGCTCCGGAGGTTCCTGTATTTGACTTTGGCGCCATAGGAGATTTGTCATCGACCGCAATGACCATCGCGCTGGTAGGATTTATGCAGTCCTTTGCTGTTGCTAAGGTCATCCAGGCTCGCCACAAAAATTATGAGATCGATGCCAACCAGGAATTGATCGGACTAGGAATTGCAAATATCGGAGGATCGTTTTTCCAAGCATTTCCAGCCTCCGGAGGGTTTTCTCGTACTGCGGTCAGCGATCAAATGGGAGCTCGAACAGGGCTCTCCTCCATTATCAGTGCCTCGTTCATCGCTCTGGCGCTCATTTTCCTTACCTCATTTTTCTACTTCCTTCCGAAGGCCATCCTAGCTTCGGTGATTATGGTGGCAGTTATAAGCCTTATCGAGATCAAACAAGCTATCCACCTTTGGAAAACGGACAAGTCGGACTTCATTTTGTTACTTGCGACTTTTGTCGCCACCCTCACTTTGAAGATAGAGCTCGGAATGGCAGTGGGGGTAGCATTGTCATTGATCATAGTTATTTACCGAAGTGCTTACCCTCACCTCGCCGTACTGGGAAGGCTCCCCGGATCAACCTATTACCGCAATTTCAACCGCTTCGGGCAAGCAGAGGATCGAAAAGATATCCTGGTGATCCGGTTTGACGCACAGTTGTACTTTGCCAACGCCAACTATTTCAGAGAAAAACTCGAAAAACTCGTCGATGATAAAGGTACCGAACTCCGATTGGTCGTTATCAATGCAGAATCCATGAATTTTCTGGATTCTACTGCTGTCCACACCCTGGTAGAAATAGTAAAAGACCTCAGGAAAAAACAGATCGTGCTGTATATGGCAGGGGTAATAGGTCCCGTTCGGGACATACTGTATCGAAGCCATCTGCTGGAAGAATTGGGTAAAGGTTCTCAGTATATGCACGTCCATGAAGCCATCGAATACTGGGACAAAAAAGGCACTCAAAAGTCTATTGGCGATGAGGGGTCGCCAGGGTACGCTTATCAGACGAATGTAGACAAACTTCATTGAAATTCATCTCTATTTCCCTGTAGATTTGTGTTCCGGCAAACCCTCACTCTTCTTCGTGCTACTATCAAATTTTCTATGGGGCAAATACGGAAGGCGACTTGGAGATATTCTTTTTCGATAAGTAAATTCACCTCATGCAAGACATCTTGAATTATATTGACGGTGTACTGGTTCCACCGTCAACCGGAAGTTGGATCAACAACATTGAGCCTGCAACTGGTAATCCTTACTGTCGGATCCCCGACTCCGGCAAAGAGGATGCAGAGCACGCAGTTACTGCAGCTAAAGCTGCATTTCCAGGATGGGCTGCCACCTCTATCAATGACCGTGCCGCATGGTTAATCAAGATCGCTGACCGTATTGAAGAAAGAAGTGAAGAATTGGCTCAGGCCGAATCGAAGGACAATGGAAAGCCCCTGAGCTTGGCAAGGCAGGTGGACATACCTCGTGGGTCGGCCAACTTCAGATATTTTGCCCGGGCCATCACCCAGTTTCATTCGGAAACTTATGATATGGGAACTCAAGGATTCAATTATACCCTGCGACGCCCTTTGGGAGTGGCTGGATGTATCTCACCCTGGAACCTCCCGCTCTACTTATTTACGTGGAAGATCGCTCCTGCTCTCGCGGCTGGTAATACAGTGGTCGCTAAGCCTTCTGAATTAACTCCCATGACGGCTTACCTCCTCTCGGAGATTTGCAGGGAGATCGGATTCCCAAAAGGAGTCCTCAATATTGTACATGGATCAGGAACTAAAGTCGGATCAGCCATTGTAGCCCATCCTGATGTGCCTGTCATTTCATTCACTGGGGGTACCTCTACTGGTAAAGCTATTTCCAAGGTGGCTGCCCCGATGTTCAAGAAACTTTCCCTGGAATTGGGTGGCAAGAACCCCAACTTGGTATTTGCCGATTGCGAATATGAAGCGGCATTGGAAACCAGTCTGCGTTCTTCCTTTGCCAACCAGGGGCAGATCTGCCTTTGCAGTTCTCGTATCTACGTCCAGCGTCCTATTTACGAACAATTCGTTGCTGACTTCGTGGTGCGTACCAAAGCCAAAGTAATTGGTGACCCCCTGGAAGAAGAGACAGAAATAGGTGCCATCGTTTCGCAAGAACAATTTGAAAAAGACCTCAACTACATAGCGCTGGGTCAGGAGGAAGGTGGCACCATCCTAACCGGAGGAAAGATCGCCGAAGCTCCAAACGAACGCTGTGCGGGGGGGTGGTTCCTGGAACCTACTGTTATCACCGGACTCGGGCCAGCCTGCCGCACCAATCAAGAAGAAATATTTGGCCCGGTAGTTACCATTTATCCTTTTAATTCTGAAGAAGAAGGAATCGCCTTTGCCAATAGTACACAATATGGATTATCTTCAACGATCCATACCACTAACTTGAAAAAGGCGCATCGTGTTGCCGCAGAGTTGGAGGCTGGAATTGTCTGGGTAAACAGTTGGTTGGTACGGGATCTGCGTACTCCCTTTGGGGGGATAAAAGCTAGTGGAGTAGGCAGGGAAGGAGGCATGGAAGCCTTGCGTTTCTTTACCGAGCCCAAAAATATATTCATTTCCCTTTAAAATCTTATATGTCTTTGCGCCCCTATATTGTCTTTTTGCTACTGACGTTGCCCTTTCTTGGATCCGCCCAGAGCAATCCCCACTTATTTCAACCTTTTACCTGGGAATGGCCAACCGGTAATAGCTACCGCCTGGGGTCGGGTGCTCCAGGGCCGGATTATTGGCAGCAAAGGGCAGATTATAAGATCAAAGTGCGTCTTGAACCCCGAGAACGTCGGTTGACAGGGTCAGAAACTATCACCTACCACAACAATAGTCCGGTTTCTCTTAGGTTTTTATGGTTGCAACTGGATCAAAACAAGCGCAATCCACAATCGGTATACCACCAGCTCTCTCAAGCATATGAATTGGAAGAAACCTCCATCCTTGGTGAAACAGTTGCGCACAACCAGCCTTTTCAGGGTGGGGTTCAATTGCGAAAGGTAACCGATGGCAATGGGAACGCACTCAAATATTTTGTTGGTGGTACCAACATGCGCATCGACCTTGAGAAGGAACTAGGACCAGGAGAAAAATTCGAAATCAAACTGGATTGGAGCTACCGTATCAATGATGCAGCCGTAGAAGGCCGGAGTGGCTGTGAATATTTCCCCAGAGATGACAATTTCATTTTTGAGGTCGCTCAGTTTTATCCTAGGATGTGCGTTTTCAATTCTGAAAATGGTTGGCAAAACAGACCTTTTTACGGAAGTGCGGAGTTTGCCCTTGAGTTTGGCAACTATGAAGTTGACATCATATTGCCTTCTAATTTCCTGGTCGCTGCCACTGGCATGTTGGAGAATGAAGAAGAAGTCCTCACCAAAGAACAGCGCAAGCGACTGGCAGCGCTGGAAAATGAATCTGGTTCTGTCAGCTTCATAGTAACTCCTGCTGAAGCCAGTAAAAACGAGACATCGCACGCCAAAGGGGAGAAAACCTGGAAATTCACAGCTGAAAATGTACGTGACTTCGCTTTTGCCGCATCTAAGAAGTTTGTTTGGGATGCGGGGATTGTCGAAATCAGTGGAAAAATGGTTCGTGCTCAATCGCTCTACCCCAGTGAAGGAATGCCACTTTGGGACAAGTATGCTACTCACGTGATCATGCATACATTGAAAACCTATTCGAAATATTCGATTGACTATCCTTACCCTCAGGCTACTGCTGTCCACGGCCCGGTTTGGGGAATGGAATACCCTATGATCTCCTTTTGCGGCGGAAGGCCGCAGGGCTCAGGATATTACTCCCGGCATACCAAATACCGCATGATAGGGGTGATCATCCACGAGGTAGGACACAACTTCTTCCCAATGGTGGTCAACTCCGACGAGCGGCGTTGGGCATGGATGGACGAAGGGCTTAATTCTTTTTTGGAATATTTGACCGAACGTGAATGGGAAGCCAATTTTCCTCATCGCAGGGGACCTGCAGATAATATATCCCTTCAATTGGTATCCAGAAGTGAAAAGGCGATTATGACCAATCCCGAGTCTATCAAGGACAATGGGTTGATCTCCTATTCCAAGACGGCAGCAGGTCTGAACCTGTTGCGGGAACTAATTCTGGGACCCGAGAATTTTGATTTTGCTTTCCGAGAATATGCTGCCCGATGGGCGTTCAAGCACCCCGAGCCTGCTGATTTTTTCAGGAGTATGGAAGATGCAAGTGGCCAGGATTTAGATTGGTTTTGGAGAGGATGGTTCTATGGTACTGGCAATGTGGATTTTGCTATAGGGAAGGTCAGGCATTATTCCCTGAAAATTTCGGAAGAATTGACTGAGGCACATAATACCTATCCTCTATTTGTTAAAGAACAAGATCCTTTATACTACACCGATAAAAAAGGGCTTAAAGATGAATACACTGGAACGAAAGACACCTGGGATGCTTCTGATTCGAGTAATGAAAAGTTGATTATAAAAATGTTGGAGAACTTCAAGCCTTTGAAAGAAAAAGCATTCCATGTTTATCAAATAGATGTGCTGCGCAAAGGAGAGGTTGTCACACCGATCATTATGCAATTAATCTATGCGGATGGGAGTCGGGAAAACTACCGGTTGCCAGCACAGATCTGGATGGATGGGAAAACACAGCATACCCATGAATACCGTACGACCCAAGAGGTGGTTGCTGTTCATTTGGATGGATTACGTCTACTGCCGGATGCAGACCGCTCAGATAATCTCAATCCACAACCGCTATTGGGGCTGGAAATTGAGCATTTTGACTTTTAATACTATTTTTTTGAATTCGTACTTTTTCTGCTTAAATTTGCCCTTCGAGGACTTATGTTGAAATCCGATAGTAGTTCAATTTAGAGTGCTAAATGTAGAATACCGGAATGATCAATTAGTTAGGAGTACTCCGTAAATTGAATATTTAATTCTTTTGATATGAACATTTTTGTAGGGCAACTTGCCTACGTCGTCACCAGTGACGACTTGAAGGAAATCTTTGAAGAGTACGGTACCGTAGACTCAGCCAAAGTAATTTTAGACCGTGATACGGGACGTTCGCGTGGCTTCGGCTTCGTTGAGATGTCCAATGAAGAAGAGGGCGCAGCAGCCATCGAAAACCTAAATGGCGCTGAGCTTGAAGGCCGTACCTTGACAGTAAATAAAGCTCGTGAAAGAGAGAGTCGCGGCGGCGGCGGCGGTGGATACCGTGGCGGCGGCGGCGGTGGCGGATACCGTGGCGGCGGTGGATACCGCGGCGGTGGCGGCGGCGGTGGATACCGTGGCGGTGGCGGCGGATACTAAGATATCTAACCACCTGACGACTTCACTGAAGTTTATTTAAATTCGTCCTTGGATCAATTACAATAAAACACTTGTTTGTTTGTAAAAAGGTCCAAGGACGATTTCTTTTTGAAGCCTTGCTAATAGCTGTCGAATACCCCAAGCTTAGAATAATCTGTGAGATCGCTATTTGGTGACCTTGACAGGTATCCTTTTGTTGTTGAAGATAAATCCGAAAATCATTCCGCAAAGTCCGCCAATGATGTGGGCAAATTGGCTGATCTGGTCGTCCTGCGCAAGACCATTGTAGATCTCTTGACCAAGATACAAAATGACAATGAAGATAAAGGTCAATGGAATTGTACCAGAGCGCAGATTGACCAGAGATCCCAGCAGGATCATCATAAAGACAATACTACTCGCCCCCAATAAACCTGTGTCGGAAGCAACATTGTTGAGTAGTCCCGTAACCAGAGCGGTGATCAACATCATGACCATTAGATTTCGACCACCGTACTTTTCTTCCAGAATAGGCCCGATCAGTAGAATGAAGGAAAAGTTCCCTACAAGGTGCTTCCAGTTGGCATGTCCGATGACGTGCGAAAACAAGCGGAAATAGTCCCATGGGTTGCTCCATTCAAATCGACCAGTGGACATAAAATAGCTTTGGATAAAAGAGCTATCGATCCATTCATTGATGCCGAGTACGGCAGCAGAAATGATTGTGAAAACCAGAACGATGGGGGCATTGAACGAAATTCTCATTCCCTAAAGATAGCGAATTTCCAAAATGGTTCCTTGTTCGTAAGGCTCCAAAGTAATTTGGGTAGTGTACGGGTAGAAAGTCGTCAACTGGCGGCTTCCAGGACCACGGTGCGCTCAACCGGATTGAAAGGGCTGTTGATCAGATTTCCATCTTTGTCCAAGTACTCCAGCTTGATAGTGGTTTCACCAGCTTCTAGTCCCTCAATAATGTAAGGAGCCCATTTGGTGAAAGTAAACTCTGTACCATTGATAGTGGCAACCACTTTGTTACCGTCTGTGGCCAGGTCAGAATTGATGAGAAAGAAATCCAAAAGCAATTTATTATAGTCACCAGCTTTGTAAGTGCCTTTAGGACGGCTATAGAACATGTGAGGAGCGCTGAGATCAGCTTCCTTATAGTTGTCTTTGGGAGTTCCAACCACAAATTGTTGTACTACAAAGGCACCAGGCTTCTTGACCGACAAATGGTAGGACCTTGCCAGGAAAGCCAGAAGAACGTAGTGACCGGCTTCCATTTCCTTTTGAAAATCTGGCTCATACTCGGCAGAGTAAGGACCATTGTTAAGAATAAAATGGATATGCTGTCCTTTACCTGAATTGGCCATTCCCATAGAATCTGCTCCCCGGGTTTGTTTTCCCAATTCGTAGTTCTCTACCTTAAAAGAGAACTGGTTTCTGCCAGTTGGGAGATCAACACCTAGCCCGGGAGTGGTCAGGGACAGTCTAGCATCGGGATAATCCTGGTAGCCTTCGAGAGCATATACCTTGAGACCATCCTTTTCAAAGAAAGTCTCTGCTTCACTGGTCTGATTATCATTAGACTCACCTAATTGATTCGTCGTTTGGTCCGCAACTTCAGTTTTGGTGCCTTCGGATTTAGTGTTACCTACATCACATCCTGTAAAGAACATGTAAAATCCGATTAGCAATGCTGTAAAGAATAATTGCTTCATTTTAGTGTTTTTGTTACAATTCCCTGAAAATGAGAAAAAATTACATGCTGAGCAACCCTTTTACAAATTATAGCATCAAGGTGAAAATGACTGGTATCCCTCGGGGAACAAACAGATGACAGATAATGAGCTGATCAATGGCTGTCTGGAAGGCTCATTGAGACATCAACGTGAGCTATACAACCATTATGCCCCCAAAATGATGGGGATATGCATGCGGTATGCCGGATCAGAAGAGGAGGCAGAGGATATGCTACAGGAAGGTTTTTTAACTGTATTTCACAGGATTGGCTCTTTTGCCGGTAGAGGTGAATTAGGAGCCTGGATCAGAAAGGTAATGGTCAATTCGGCTCTGATGTACCTGAGAAAGACGAAAAAGTTTCAGATGCAGACAGAATTGGAAGAAGTAGACTTTTTTCTAGAGTCTAATGAATCCCTTTTTTCTCACCTGTCTGCGGCGGACCTGATGCAAATGATCCAGTGCTTACCCGCAGGATACCGCACCGTCTTCAACCTTTATGCAGTTGAAGGGTGGAACCACCGGGAGATCGGTGAAAAGCTTGGGATTTCCATAAGCACGTCTAAATCCCAATACAGCCGTTCGCGAAAGATACTAAGGAAGATGATTGAAACAGAAGCAGCAAATAGCAATGCAATCAGGAGATAAAGGACATCTGGACGGCATGTTCAATGATTTTGAATACGAGCCACGGCCAGAGTTGTGGGATCGGATCGAATCCAATTCAGTGGCACAGGAGGGCAACCTGGCACCCGTATTTGCAGGATATGAGTACACTCCAAATAGCCGGGTTTGGCGGGCGATCGCTAATCAATTGCAGTCCAATCGCAAATGGAAGGCCTTCGTTTGGTGGTCGGTGGCGGCAGGAATCACCCTTTTGGTCAGCTTGGGGGCCTTACTCCGCCCTGGTCAGAGGGTTGATGCCGTAAAGGAAGGGAAAAGCAGTAAATGGGCAAACAGAGATGACGATAAAAGATCGGATCGGGATCTAGTATCGAAAGTTGAGGGAGTCAGAGCGAGCGGGCCTCAGAACTTAATTACTGATATCCATCATGATCAGAATAACCATGCCATACCATGCCATACCACACCGAGCAAAGATGTGTATCCTCGGCAGAATCAATATTCTTACGATCAATTTCAATCAGTCGCCCAAAACAGTTTGAGCGACCGGGATGATACATTAGCCTCGGAAGAATTGATGCAGACGGGCCTGGCTTCCAGAACACCCGATCTCCTGAAAATGGAGTCGAAAATCGAAATTTCTGACCTGAGTTATGTTGACTTCACGGATATCAAGGAAGAACCAACCGGTTTGAAAACCCGATTGGGGTCAAACTATTCTCCACTTGCCAGTGCAGGACCTTCATCGAGTCTGGAAGCAGGTGCTTTCCAATCACTGAATTCGGGAACGGGAAGTTTAGATGCGGGATCAAATGCCCTAGGAAATGAGGAAGTCTTCCAGACACCGGTTTCAATCAGCTTTGCCTTGCAGTGGTACCTCAATGGCCGCTGGAGCATCCTCCCGGGTTTGAATTATTCCAGGCTAAGAAGCGAAGCCAAAGGTGCTGACGGGATCAATGGGGAGTTGCATAGGTATACCCGTGATTATCTTGGTGTAATGGTAGGTTTGCAATATGATATTATTCAAAAGGCCCGATACAGGTTCTATGCTACAGGAGACCTGCAATACGACATAGGATTGCGGATTAAGGATAATTATAAAACCTTTGTGGATGGACAGGCCATTTTACAGAACACAATCACCGGACCGCTGGGAAATCAGGCTGGTGCCTCAGGTGGACTTGGCCTATGCTATAGGATTAGCAAACGAATAGGTATCTACGGCCAGGGAACCGTTACCAATTATTTCTACCAGTCTGAATACAACTTGTGGTCTGCCAGGCCTTATTGGCTGAATGTTCAGGTGGGAATTTCCCTTAGCCTCTAAACCCTCAAATTTCTCTTTCCATTTTTGTAGAGGCTGTCATCGACAACCGCTGCTGCGATGATCTATTAATGACCTGTCTTGGGGGTCCAATACAGAACTTCAGGAAGAAAACTTTTTCCCTCAAGGCAACCCTTTTAAAATATTTGTCATCAAATGGATTGTAACAACGAAATAAATCTCTTGTATGGACACGAAAAAAATTAAACTACCTCTGCTCATATCCTTGCTACTGATGCTGTTCCTGTCCAGTTGCCAGGACAGTAGGCTTGTGACTTACATTGCCAATATTCCGGTTACTCAATCTCTGGAGGAATGGCGCCAAACAGAATTTTCGCTGGAAACAGCGCGTCCTTTGGAGCGCCCCGGGAAGATTTATGTGTATGGAAACTATCTTTTTGTCAACGAATACCTCCAGGGAGTACACTTTTTCGACAATGCTAACCCTGCGAATCCTGTCAATCTTGGCTTTCTTCCTGTACTTGCAAACGTTGACATCGCTGTTAAGGATAATAAAATGTACCTGGATAGTTACTTTGACCTGTTGACCTTCGAAATTACCGACCCTCTAAACCCTTTCTTGACAGACCGGGAAGAAGACGTGTTCACCTTCTCTGACTATGCCTATTTCCCATCTTATAACCCCAATCTGCCGATGGCCAATCTTGACCAAAACCCTGGCATTGTTACCGGGTGGATTCAGGATGAGACCACCGAACAGGTCGCCAATTCCTCCGGGTATAATTACAGCCAGCTGGATATGATGATATTTTCAGGGGGGATCTCTACAGAGGCAAGTTTTGGTACTTCTTTTCTCAGCGGACCTGGAAAAGCTGGATCCACTTCCAGATTTGCTATCTATGGAAGTAATCTCTACGCACTTGAGCCTTGGGAATTGGGCATTTTCACCATCGAAGGGGAAACTGAGTTTTTGAGAAAAATCCCCATGCAACGGAATGCTGAGACCCTGTATCCAGCCAAAGAGATGCTCTTCATCGGAACCACTACTGGCATGATCACTTATAGTCTGAACAATCCTTCAAATCCGACCTTTCTTTCTGAATACCTGCACTGGACAGGCTGTGACCCGGTGGTGGTAGAAGGAGACCGGGCCTATGTGACGCTCGCTACCGGGAGGACTTGCAACGGTAATTTTGATGTGCTCCAGGTGCTGGACATCTCCGACATTTCCACTCCGAATCTGATCAAAGAGTATGACATGTTTAATCCCAAAGGGCTGGGTACCGACGGAGAACTACTGTTTATTTGCGATGGATCAGATGGCCTGAAAATATATGACCGCACCAACGACCTGACCATTGACAAGAACCAACTAGGACATTTTGCCAACATCAATACCAGTGATGTCATACCTTGGAATGGAGTTTTGATTATGACGGCATCTGAAGGGATTTACCAATACAACTACACAAATCCGGCCAATGTTACCCTGCTAAGCCTAATCCCCGTAAACTGATACTACCATGAAAAAGATCATTCAATATCTAATAATCCTCCTTCCTATGCTGATTTTCGGATCGTTATGGGCTCAAAAGGGGACCGACATAGTCAAGTTGCGCAATGGTTCAGTCTACCGGGGAACGATCATCGAGATGATACCTAGCCAACATTTACTTTTTCTGACCCTGGATGGCAGACAAATGACGTTCCACTCAGATGTGGTCAAGTCAGCCGAAGTGAATGTATCAGCCTATGCTAAAGTACGGGTTCCGAGGCCTCTCATTGAAATCAAAAATGGGTATTTCAACAGCTCAGACGTTGGATTGACATTTTGTCTCGAAGATTATGGAGGGATCAGTGCCCGTCCCACCGCCAATATCGTGAATGGCTACCAATTTGGCCGGTATTCTGTAGGTGCAGGAATAGGTTTTGCTACTTTTCGACACCAGCACTACCTGCCCCTTTTTCTGGATGTAAGAACTTATCTAAGAGAAAAGGATGCGTTTAGCCCTTACATCGCTGTTCAGGCCGGATACGCGGCAGGGCTAACCAGAAACTATGATTATTCACCGTATTATTTGGAAAACTTCGCATACTATCAAGAGCCTAAAAAGACCAACGGGTTTATCGGTGGGGTCCAGCTCGGCATCCGGAAATACACTGGTCGGCATTTTGGATACAACCTAAGTTTTGGAACCCGAATGTTAAAGACCAGAGGAGAGTACATCCGTTGGTACTGGAATGGGAATGAAAATGTTCCTGTGGAGGTAACTGAAGTGACCCGAATGATCAGGTCTGAGGTTCGAGTTGGGATCTATTTCAATTGATTTGGAATTTACTGGGTCAATCTAGATATTGCCGCGGATCAAGGCTCTTTCTTTACCTATTGGTACCGAAAGAGTTTGGAGTGAGCGTCTAATATCCAAATATGAGTACTCGAACCTATTTCTTAACCCTGGCCTTTGCGGTATTTTTTTCTGGAGCGGTAGGCCAAGGTATCAACCCACTTTTTATTCCTGACACCTTAACAGGCCCTACCTTTAACCTAACCGTCAAGCAGTCGAAAGTACAATTTCTGCCAGGGGATTCGTCAGAAACCTACGGCATCAATGGGGATTACCTGGGGCCCACTCTTATCATGAACAGAGGCGATTTTGTCCGAATGAATGTTACGAATCTACTACCGGATACCACTACCATGCACTGGCATGGAATGCATGTAGCTCCTGAAGATGATGGCGGTCCCCACACCACGATCTTACCCAACGAAACATGGTCTCCTGAATTCGAAGTCATGGACGAGGCGACCACCTTCTGGTATCATCCTCACCTCCACGAAAAAACCGCTTTTCAGGTTTATAAGGGTGCGGCCGGTATGCTGATCATCCGGGATAGCCTTGAATCAGCCCTCAATTTGCCCAGAACTTATGGCGTCGACGACTTCCCACTGATCCTTCAAGACAAAAGCTTTGACCCAACCAATCAGTTCATCTACCAGCAATTGAACGACACCATGATGATCAATGGAACCTTATCTCCCTATCTGGAAGTGCCGGCCCAAATAGTGAGGTTTAGAATTCTGAATGCATCCAACCAGCGGGTTTACAATGTTGGATTCCCTCCCCTTATTCAGGTCGTTCAGATTGGAAGCGATGGAGGCTTACTCAGAGAACCAGTTCCCATCACACGGGTATTGCTTTCTCCGGGAGAAAGGGCTGAGATCCTCGTTAATTTTGACTTACCTAGGCCAAACAACATCGTTATGGCCGCGAATAATTCAGAGATGGGCAATGGGATTTCAGGGGCGCCTATTGGTCCTGGTGGCGGACCGGGTAATCCGTTGGATGGCGTTGATTTCAACCTGATCGAATTCAGGATCGGACCCCAGACAGCAAATCCGATTACTTCGATACCCTCCAACCTGAATTCTTGGACACCTTTGGATCCTAATGAGGCAGATGTCATCCGAACCAAAGTATTTGACACTATTCCTCCTGCGAGCTTTCCCTTTTTGATCAATTCAACGCCATTTGACCACCACTATATTAATGACACGGTCATCTTAGGCGATGTAGAGATATGGAATTTAGTCAACAGAACTACTGAGGCCCACCCATTCCATATTCATGATATTCAATTCTTTGTCCTTTCTATCAATGGATTTCCACCACCACCTACCCTGGCAGGACGTAAGGATGTGATCATGTCCCTTCCCGGAGATTCAATTTCTTTTATTGCAAAGTTTGAGGATCATTTCGATCCGATCATCCCTTATATGTACCATTGCCACAACCTTTTCCACGAAGACGGTGGCATGATGGGGCAATTTTTAGTGCTTGAATCTGCTACAGGCGTGGAAGATGCCTTTGCTGACGATGAATTCTCTTCCCGTTTTCAGCTGTTTCCGAATCCTGCAACGGATAAGCTCACTCTGACCTCGGAGGGTCTGCCGGATGAGCAACTCTCCCATGTCACAGTGAGAGATATCTTCGGCAAAGAAATGTACCAGTTGGCAGTGACTCCTTCGACTTCTAAAGTAGAAATGGAAGTGAGCAAATTGACCCCTGGGTTCTATCTGCTGGAAGTAAAGAGCAAAGACGGACGAAGGGAAATTCTGAGGTTTATTCGGAAGTAAAGATTCCTGGTTGACAGTAGGGATGTGGCACCCCAGTGATGGCCTTTTTAATACCCTTATAAGGGAGCCCGGATTTCGATTGAAATCCTTGTATACCCTCTGTAACTTTGGAATAGATCACTACAAAACGGGATGCTATGTTGACGAAAGTACGAATCACACTAGACGTACTGCTAAAGGCTTATAAATTGATGCATACGGCCAAGTTCATGGCCGAACTTTATGAAGCCAATAAGGAGGTTACGAGCAAGTATGTACACGCAACTTCCCGTGGTCATGAAGCCATCCAACTAGCTCTTGGTCTTCAGTTGCTACCACAGGATTATGTTGCTCCTTATTACCGGGATGATTCTATCTTACTAGGCATCGGCATGACACCTTTCGAATGCATGCTCCAACTTCTGGCCAAAAAAACCGATCCTTTTTCAGGTGGACGGACCTATTATAGTCACCCGAGCTTACGGCGCCCTGACCAGGTCAAGATTCCCCACCAATCCTCCTCCACCGGAATGCAAGCTATTCCTATGACCGGAGTGGCACACGGATTCAAGTACCTTGAATCCCAGGGTCTCAACGATTGGTCTATTGACAATTCAAATAAATTACCTCCTGTAGCTATCTGCTCCCTGGGTGATGCCGCCATCACAGAAGGGGAGGTTTCTGAGGCTTTTCAGGAAGCAGCCCTCAATCAACTCCCTATTCTATACCTCGTTCAGGACAACGAATGGGATATTTCAGCCCACGCAAGGGAAATACGCTCCATGAATGCTTATGAATACGCTCAGGGATTCAAGGGATTGAAAGCCATCTCAATTGACGGTACCGACTTCATTAACAGTTACGAAACCATCCAAAAAACCCTCGATACAATTCGCCGGGAGCGTCAGCCTTTTCTGGTACATGCCAAGGTGCCCTTGCTCAACCACCATACTTCAGGTGTGCGTAAAGAATGGTACCGCCCTGCTGAAGACTTGGCATCTCATGCTGCCCGAGATCCAATACATAGATTCCATGAAGAATTGGTCAACATGGGGATTGCTGAAGAACAACTTACCCGGATTGAGGGTGAAGCACGGGAGTGGGTTGAATCTGATTATCAAAGAGCTCTCCTGGAGCCAGAACCAAGCTTGGAAGATCTCTCTTCGTACATCTTTGTGCCAACCCCGGTTACGGAAGAAAAAGGAACCAGAACACCTGAAAATGGAAACGAGTCCCCCATGGTTGATGCTGCACTTCACGCCATGGATGATATACTTCAACAATACCCTGAAGCACTTCTCTATGGGCAAGATGTAGGAGGAGAGTTAGGAGGAGTATTTCGCGAAGCAGCTACGCTGGCAAAAAGATATGGAGACCAAAGGGTCTTCAATACGCCAATCCAGGAAGCATACATTGTAGGCTCGACAGTAGGGATGAGTGCCGTGGGTTGCAAGCCAGTCGTTGAAGTGCAGTTTGCCGATTATATCTGGCCAGGTATCAACCAACTCTATGCCGAAGTCTCTCGTTCATGCTACCTTTCCAATGGTAAATGGCCAGTACAGATGCTTTTGAGAGTTCCAATTGGTGCCTACGGAAGTGGTGGCCCTTTTCATAGCTCATCAGTTGAATCAGCCATTTTGACCATCAAAGGAATTAAAGTGGTGTACCCATCAAATGCTGCCGATATGAAGGGCCTCTTCAAAGCTGCCTTTTTGGATCCGAATCCAGTGGTTATGTTCGAGCACAAAGGCCTCTACTGGGGTAAAGTTCCCGGGGCCAATGCTGCCCGGTGCATCGAACCCGATGATGAATATATCATCCCCTTGGGAAAAGCTAATATCTATCTTGAAGCATCGAAAGGAGATATTGAAAATGGAGAATCATGCCTGGTCGTTACCTATGGTATGGGTGTTCACTGGGCGAAAAATGCGGCCAAAAAACATTTTCAAGGGAAAGTTGAAGTTCTAGACCTGCGCACTTTGCAACCTTATGACTGGGAAATGATCAAGAAACGGGTAGAGATACACGGAAAAGTGTTGGTACTAACTGAAGAAGTAATAGAAAATAGTTTTGCTCAGTCGCTTGCAGGGCGAATTTCGGAAGAATGTTTTACCTTTCTAGATGCGCCTGTAATGTCTATGGGTTCTAAAAATCTCCCTGCAATTCCTCTCAACTCTACTTTGGAAGAGCTGATGCTACCCAATGCGAATAAAGTCGCTGAAAAATTAGACCAGTTGTTTAAGTGGTAGATACTCTGACCCTGGCTCTATTCTTACCGGGAGGGATTAGTATCTATCACCCACTTGGCTAAGCGGTGATCGGTCATGAAAAGGAGGTCACGTGGGTCTAAATCTTCATCCAAGATATCTGTCTTCAGATGGTAGTAGTACTGATTTCCAGGGACGCCGTATAGAGATTTGTGAGAGAATTCCATCACCCCGTCTTCGTAGCTGTATTTTTCACGCAGGTATGCACCCTTATTGATAGTTTTCAAGCGGAAAGGACGGAGATTCAGGCTGAGGTTGCCACGAAAGGGCTCAGGAACCGATTCTGAACAATCGGGACCGACGATCATATCAGCCATTAAAGATACTGCCTGCATGTTCTGACCAGCTTCCTTGAGGTTCATCCCAATTGTAAGGACAATTTCATCAGCCGTAAGAGAAATGATGTGGTCATCTGTCACACCAAGTGGCTTAAGCAGATCAATGAAAGATTGCAAGAATACCTGCTGAAATCGCTGGTTCCGCTTTGGATTCATATTTCCAAAAACAAGCTGACGCCATGCCTTGGATGATGCAAGAAGTGGATTGATATCCTCCTCATCGCAAAGGTCAGCCCAGCTTTCTGGAAAATCTCCGTATACGTCGAAGGACGAAAAAATCGCATAATTGGCCTGGTGAATATCAATTGACAACAAAAAACTGCCACTATGATTGGCCAAACCATCCTTTCGGCGGCTAGGTACTCGGTAATCCGTCAACATAAAATCCTGAAAGGTGCGAGTCTTGGTCATAACCCGTTTCAGCTTGGACAACTGCTCCATCTTGAAATCGCCAACGGTAGTTTCATCCTCCAATTGTTCTTCTAAAGACGCAAAGGCCTCGACCTTTTCAGGTACCCACGTAAATTCCTTGGACTTAGCCAGAGTTTCTATATAATAATCAAAGTGCTCTTCTACAGGGATCCTGACCCTAAAAAGCCTACAAAACTCATTAATATCTTTAATTCTACTACTCATGAAATTTCTCCCCGGCCATTAATGTACCCTATTTTCATACTCATCAAGCATCGGCTTTGTGCCGTGGTAATCAGGTCGATCAAGTAGATTTAACCCAGTATAGAGTTCGTTTATTTTTTGTGAACCTTCAGCGGTCATCCAACAAAGATATCACATATAACCATTTTTTCAGGATAGATTTCTTCATTAAAGTTCCCATTTGACTTTTAAATGAGATCACCGTAAGTAACTCAACCGATAAAGGCAAAAGAGAAAAGCCAAAGTAGGCAGGAGAATAGAGCAGAAGGCTAACACTTTATGGGATCGTCTCTTTTTTCGTATCCACTCTTCATAGATGTAGGGGATCTCAATGGATGTAATCAAAACAGCGAATATGAGGATATCCCAGCCCCAATTAATAGGGTTAAGGAATAGGTACATAATTCTTCGATGCTCCAACAGATAAACTTCCCACATGGCAAAATATGAACCTGCGATGAATATAAAGAACATAAGTGCTCCTGCCCAGTTCTTAAATTTAGAGGGCCGTTTGGTCTTTTCGCGATCTGCATTGAGCAGAAAGGCCCTAACCCAAAACTCCTTGGTAGCAGCATATACGGCTATCAGAATTAGAAAAAAATCTGAATTGGTAAGGACTCCCATGGCACTGAGGACCAAGAATGCCATGCCAGCAGACACCAAAAACCTGGGAATAAAGCTTATCCCAATGTACCAAGGAACCCTGCGCTGCAGGTTCCGGGGAAAAGAATAAATCCACCTGGCGAGGTAATAGATGGCGGCAAACTCAAAGAAGAGTATTACCATAATACTGACTCCAATGTAGTAATTAACTTCTGGAGTATCAGGAATAAGAGTCAATTTAAGTGGGTCTAATACGGCAATGAAAACTGCCAAAAATACATTCAGGATGAGTAGTTTGTGTGTGTATAGAAGATGTCCGAATTTTCCCATGTCCCACTATTGCGCTCAAGGATAGCAAATATAGATATTGATGGCTGAATTTCTCCTATCTATCCGCTTAAAAGCAGTACCCATCCGCCTCAATCAACACTTCAGCGATCTGACGGCGAAGCTCCTTGATGTTGACTGGTTCAGTCTTTGTAAAACGTTTAAGCCCTATGTTGAGCATCCGTTTCATATCGCCTTCGGCAAATGAATTGATAGCATCTTTGCCTGCCTTCTTGACATAGTCGGCAGCATCGTAGACATAAACTCTTGTCATAGCGATCTCATTCTTACATGCTTCCTCCCCACGCATGGAGATCAGTTTCTGAGTGCGAAGCAAAATAGACTCAGCTGCATAGGTATAAAGGCTCATGTCCGCCAAGTTCATGATGATTTCTTGCTCTGTCTGGAGTTTATCCATCAAATACTGAACTGCAGCGCCTGCGATCATCAGGGTTGACTTCTTCAAACCGCGAACCGCTTTGGTTTCGTGGTAAAGAGTAGAACCATCGTTGTCATCGCTGAAACTCGGCACAGAATTCAGCTCATTCTGGATAGCCATCACTGAAGTCATCAAGTCAAGGTGGCCTTTGAGAGCACGCTTCAAAAGTGTATCTATACTTAGGAGACGGTTGATCTCATTGGTACCTTCAAAGATCCGGTTGATTCGGGAATCACGGTAAGCGCGGTCCATGGGGTAGTCAGCGGAATATCCGTTACCACCAAAAACCTGAACTCCTTCGTCAACCACATAGTCGACCACTTCGGAACCAAATACCTTTAGTATTGCACATTCTGCAGCATACTCTTGTGCACCACCCAAAAGGGCTTCTGCATAAGGCTTACCCTCTGCCAACAACTCGTCTTCCTTTGCCTGAATGTCAGCTGAGGCGCGGTAAGTAGCTGATTCGACCGCAAATATCTGGATAGCCATCTCGGCCAGTTTATACTTTATTGCTCCAAAGCTAGAGATAGGCACATTGAATTGGACCCGCTCATTGGCGTACTTGATTACTTCAGTTGTGATTTGCTTTGAACCACCAACAGCGGCTGCACACAACTTGATACGGCCGATGTTCAAGATATTAAAGGCGATCCTATGGCCTTTACCAATCTCACCAAGCACGTAGTCCACAGGAACTTCTACATCTTGAAAAAAAATGGCGCGGGTAGAAGACCCCTTGATACCCATTTTATGTTCCTCTTCACCAAGGCTTATACCTGGAGTATCAGCAGGCACCAGGAAGCCTGTAAAATGCTCACCGTCAACTTTGGCAAACACGGTAAAGAGATCGGCAAAACCACCATTGGTAATCCAGATTTTCTGACCATTCAAAATGTAGTGAGTACCTGCATCGTTTAGAACTGCAGTGCTCTTGGCGCCCAACGCATCAGATCCTGAACCCGGTTCCGTCAGACAATATGATGCCAACCACTCACCAGATGCTAACTTGGGCAGGTACCTGTTCTTCTGCTCCTTGGTACCGAAGTACAGTATTGGCAGAGTACCAATACCAGTATGGGCGGAAAACCCAACCGAAAATGAATGGCCAGGACCGACCTTTTCTGTCAATAACATATTGGTTAGAAAATCAAGGCCCATGCCACCGTATTCCTCGGGAAGGCCAGCCGCAAGCAATCCAAGTTCGCCAGCTTTCCTCAGAAGAGTAGGCATCAGCTCTGGTTCCTTCATAGAGTCCAACCGGGCGACCATGGGGGATACCTCTGTACGAAGGAAGTCCTCGCACATTTGGGCAATCATCTGCTGTTCTTCGCTCCACTCTTCCGGGATGAAAACATCCTGAGGATCGGTTTCTTTGACGAGGAATTCTCCCCCGTTCAAATGAATCTTTTTTGCTGCTTTGGCTCCCATATCTTTCTTAACAATTAATGATCAATTCAACAATTCATAGATTCCGGCGACACCCTGACCACCACCCACACAAGCTGTTACGATACCGTACTTCTTGTTGCGGCGACGCAGTTCGTTGAAAATCTGAATAGAAAGCTTGGTCCCGGTACACGCTAGGGGGTGTCCAAGCGCAATGGCTCCACCATTTACATTAACAATGTCTTCGTCTAGTTCCAGTTCACGAATGACTGCCAATGACTGTGCTGCAAATGCTTCGTTCAACTCAAACAGGTCGATGTCATTTATCTTCAAACCGGCTTTCTTTAGTGCAATGGGTACTGCTTCGATCGGTCCTATACCCATGATCCGAGGATTGACACCTACTGCGGCATAGCTGACCAAGCGAGCGATTGGTTCGATGTTTAGCTCTTTAACCATCGTCTCGGACATCACCATAACGAAGGCAGCTCCATCAGAAGTCTGACTGGAGTTACCAGCAGTTACAGTACCGTTGGCGGCAAATACAGGACGAAGGCGACCTAGTGCTTCCAAACTGGAATCACGACGTACACCCTCATCGGTATCTACAGTAAAGACTCTAGTTTCGACTTTTCCATCTATAAATAGCTTTTCAGTCACATCTACAGAAACTATCTCATCTTTGAATCTGCCTGCATCAATCGCGTCAGCGGCACGTTTATGGGAACGCAATGAAAACGCATCCTGATCTTCGCGGCTGATATTGAAATCTTTGGTCACCTCCTCAGCGGTCTGGCCCATGCCAAAGTACCACTCAGGGTGGGACTCAGCGATATTGTAATTTAGGGCAGTTTTAAAACCAATTGTTGGTACCAAAGACATAGATTCGGTGCCGCCTGCAATGATACAATCTGCCATACCCGCTCTGATCTTGGCTACTGCCAGTACCACCGCTTCCAAACCAGAACCACAGTAGCGATTTATAGTCATACCCGGCACATTGATCGGAAGAGAAAGTAAGGATATTATGCGGCCAATTTGTAGACCTTGCTCTGCCTCCGGGACTGCACACCCTACGATAAGGTCATCTATCCGGTCAGCTTCAAGAGCAGGAACCCTAGTAACAATATGTTTTATCACATTGGCAGCCAGGTTGTCCGGACGAACAAATTTAAATCCGCCACGACTGGCTTTCCCAACTGCGGTACGGTATCCGGATACAATATATGCTTCCATACTATAACTAGATGTTTTTTTTAACTGTATTTGAAAATTTTCTCGTAAGTCTTCACACTGCTGATATCATTCTTTTCAATTTGGAGAATGGCCTTTACATAAGCATTGGCGAGTTGTTCCCGAACTTCGTCTGAACGGAGAAGCGCTGCTTCTTCCCGACTGGTAAAGAATCCGTTCTCAATCAGAATGGCTGGCATACTGGTTTTTCGGAGTACGTAAAAACTTTTGGAATAAGGTTCATGGTACTTGAGAAAACGGTCCTTCCAACCCATCTCACCGATCAAAGACCTTTGGAATGCAGAGGCGATCTTTTTTCCTCGCCAACTTCCTCCATAAAACCATGTCTCTATTCCGCGGATATTTTGAGGATCCCACCCACTGACGACACTGGCATTGGCGTGGATAGAAAGGAAAATTTTCCCACCAGGAAGGTCACTAAACTTTGAGTTGGCGCGGTTTACCCGGATATCCAATGGGGTATCTCCTTCGATCTCAGGAACAACATTGTAATACTGAACACCTATCTCGTCCAGCTTGTCCATGAGTATATGATTCAAGCCTCGGTTAAATTCATATTCGTAGAGACGGGTTCCATCGGCAAACAGTCCTGATCGTTTTCCCGGAGTAGCTTTTCCATGTCCGTTGTCCAAGCACCATAGATAGCGCGGTTCATGGGCAGCAGTAACATCCACCAGATGGTCAGGCTCATCGCCTCCTACCGTGTCACCAACTACCGTGTCACCAATTACCGTGGGGACACTACTGTCCGGATCTGTAAAAACTGGTTCATCGGAGTTAATATCAGTGCTATCCGATAATTCTATTTCCGAGAGAGAGCTATCAATTTCTGCTCCATCTTGTGCACCAGATGTGTCTCTCTTTACCCCAAAGAGACGGAGGAAGATTTGGATTATTTTGCCGAAGAGTCTCATTCTAATTTGAATTAATTAATTACGCAATGGTTTACCAGTTTTCAGGGTGTGCTCTATCCGTTTGAGAGTTTTGGGTTCACCTAGCAAGCTGAGAAATGCTTCCCGTTCAAGGTCTAGGAGATAAGTTTCATTCACTTCCTGAGTACCTGAAAGATCACCACCACACATGATCCAGGCAACTTTCTTAGCAACTTTCATGTCGTGCTCTGAGGCCCACCCGGCTGCATACAATGCGTAAATGCCCGAATTGAGCATTCCGAGTCCAGTTTGGCCTAGAACTTTAATATTGGTACGCTCTGAGGGCTGCACATAACCTTTTTCGTAGAGTCGGATGACCTCTGTTTTTGCGTCTTTGAGACGACGATCCAAGTTAACAGAGACAATGTTCTCTGGCTTCAGGATACCGAGGTCGAAAGCTTCATAAGCTGAAGTCGCAACTTTTGCCTGGGCAATAGTCATAAGACGGTTCTGAAGGGAGTTTAATTGAACATCACCTGTTTCGAAACTGTCGGATAGGCGCAAAACCATTTCCTTGGTACCACCGCCTGCAGGAACCAAACCAACTCCCACTTCTACAAGGCCAATGTAAGTCTCAGCAGCAGCAACAACCTGATCGCCGTGCATGGTCATTTCGCAACCACCACCTAAAGTTAGCCCATGGGGTGCAATGACGACTGGAATAGGTGAAAAACGAATCCGGGAGACAGTCTGCTGAAATGCCTTGATGGCAAAGTATAATTCGTCCCATTCCTGATCAACCGCCAACATGAGCATCATAGCCAAGTTAGCACCCGCAGAGAAATTAAGGCCGTTGTTACCTATGACTATTCCTTTCCAACCTTGACTCCCAGCGATCTCGATGGACTTGTTGACTGCTTCTAATATTTCACCGCCTATGGAGTTCATCTTTGTGTGGAATTCGAGACCTAGTACCCCATCACCAAGATCATGAAGAGAACTTCCTGAATTCTCCCAGACAACACTGGTTTTACGGATAACATCCAAGGAGATTTTTTGCTCAGTACCAGGAACGATTTTGTAGGATTTGGAGGGGATATGGTAGAACAGATGTCCTCCACCTTCGCTTTTGTAAAATGTTTCATGGCCAGCATCTAACATCTCCTTGACCCAGTCACCAACTTTGATGCCTTCAGAGATACAATCATCATACAACTTTCGGACTCCGATGATCTCAGAACTTTGAAAAGGACCAAGGTCCCAGGCAAATCCTGCACGAAGCGCCGCATCAATCTGATACAGATCGTCAGCAATTTCAGGAATGCGATTGGAAACATAAGCAAACAGGCTCTGCGCTGATTTACGGACCAACTCGCCTCCTTTATCATCAAAGTCATAAAGTATCTTCAGGCGGCGCGACAGGTCATCTATGTTACTGATAGCGTCCAAAGAATCCAATTTTGGCCGCTGTTTGGTCCTATACTCCATGGTATTCAAGTCCAGGCTGAAGATAACTGACTTGCCGTCTCCATCTTTTTCTTCCGTCTTCTTGTAGAATCCCTGCTTGGTTTTGTCACCATACCATCCTTTTGCTACCATACTTTCAATGATACCGTCTTTTGCAAATAAAGAATATGCTTCATCATTGGGGCAATTCTCAGCAATACCCTTCTTGACCTTTACCGTTGTATCCATGCCGATCAGGTCGTTTAAGCGAAATGTACCAGTCTTTGGCTTTCCCGTGACAGGGCCGGTAAGCTTATCTGTTTCCTCAATGGTTAGATCCAGCTCTTTTACGAGTTCAAGCACCTTAACCAAGGCATATATACCAACACGGTTGGCAATAAATGCAGGTGTATCTTTGCATTCGACAGTTTCCTTACCCAGAAAGAGATCACCATATTTCATCAAAAACTTGGTTACCTCAGAAGCGGTATAGGAGGTTGGAATTATTTCCAACAACCTCAGGTAGCGTACCGGGTTGAAGAAGTGCATGCCCAAGAAGTTCATCTTGAAACTATCAGAGCGACCTTCAAGCATCATGTGGATAGGAATGCCTGAGGTATTTGAGGCAACAATACTGTCCTTTTTACGGAAACGATCAACTTTCTCGAAGATCTGCTGCTTGACATCGAGGCGTTCTATCACAGCTTCGATAATTAGATCAGCATCTTTGATCTGTTCAAAATTGTCATCAAAATTTCCAATAGTGATCCGCTCTACAAAGGACTTGTGGTATAGCGGATTCAACCTTGCCTTGGTAGCAGCTTTGATAGCCTCATTGCCGATCCTGTTGCGTGATGACGGATTGTTTTTCTCAAATTCCCCAATATTTAAAGGAACAATATCCAGCATCAACACCTCCACACCAATATTGGCGAAGTGGCAGGCAATACCTGTTCCCATAATACCGGAACCAAGGACCGCGACCTTATTGATCGTATGACCTTTGGCTACCTGGTTGAGGTTGATGGTCTCTATTCTTGACATCTTCTACTTCGTTTTTTCTTTAATAACCTGATGGATTTTATCCAGTACTCCAAAAAAGGAACTCAATTCCTCGTCTGATAAGCGCTCGCGAACCGCCATGTTAAAGAATTCAATACTCTGTTTGGTAACCAGTTTCTTATTGAACCCTTTATCAGTAAGGAAAATACGTATAGATCGACGATCTTCGGGATCTGGACGCCGTACGACCAGTCCACCCTCAACCATCTTTTTGATAAGGCGAGTCAAACTTCTAGGCTCCATCCCCAGAATAGGGGCAATCTTAGTAGCAGGTGTTCCACGTTCACGGTCTATGTTTAGGAGAACAAAGCCCATCGTCACCGTCATGTTGTGCTCCGCGGCTTGAGGACTAAACATTCGGGAAATGGCCAACCATGTCACTTTGATATCAAATCCAATATCTTCTTTGGTAAGAACCGTGTTTCTTTCCGCCACTGTCTCTTCTTTCTGAAATGATTGTATGCATGCACATAATATTCGTTAAGCAGCAAATAAAAATCAAGTCTTTCATTAGTTAATCAAACGAAAGGTGATCAAATTTCGAATATACCTAGGGTCTGTGCCCATCTACCAGCCATGGCTGTAACTCCCGCCACAATCTCGCTAATGGTAATCCTACCACATTGTAATAATCCCCTTCCATGTGCTCTATTCCAACCATCCCAATCCACTCTTGGATCCCATAAGCTCCCGCTTTGTCGAAAGGCCGAAATTTCTGGATATAATATTCAATCTCCCAACGCTTTAGATTCCGAAAATGAACTTTCGTTATTTCATGAAATACCCTGCATTGCCCTGCGAAGTTGATACAAACTCCGCTAATCACCCAATTTACGGTCCCAGACAAGTCCTTTAACATTTGTACCGATTCAGCGTGAGAATTCGGTTTACCTAGAATTTCATTTCCCAGGGTAACTAGAGTATCTGCCGTAATGACTACATGGTCAACAGCAATGTCATTATAGGCCTGGGCCTTAAAAAGGGCCAAATGCTCCGCCACTGCAGTCGGAGACATCCCTACAGGAACAACTTCTTTTACTTCTCGCACCAAAATCTCGAACTCAAGATCTAACTCACGCAACAAATCTCGCCTTCTCGGGGATCCTGAAGCCAAAACCAAGGGTACTCTTGTTTTGAGGGTCATGGATAGGTACGAATTTAGTGATTTCAACATTTCCGTTACATGTAAGTTTTGTAATTCGAATAGCATTCCAATAACTTGGCCTTTTCCAATTAAGAAACCACGAATCATGGCTAAAAATAAATACGACGTTACTGTAATCGGGTCAGGTCCTGGCGGATATGTTTGCGCCATTCGATGTGCGCAATTGGGGATGAAAACTGCTATCATCGAACGCTATCCCACATTGGGAGGCACTTGCCTGAACGTAGGCTGTATTCCTTCCAAAGCTTTGCTTGACTCCAGCCACCATTACTACGATGCCCTGCATAAATTCGCGGAGCATGGAATAGAAATTTCCAACCCCTCCGTTAATATGCCTCAGATGATTAAGCGCAAGGCTGAAGTTGTAAAGGCAACGACCGATGGAGTGGCCTTTTTAATGAATAAAAATGGGGTCGATGTCTATCATGGGCACGGCTCTTTCAGAGACAAGAATATAATTGTTGTCAAAGGTGATGAAGACAGCCACCAGGAAATTTTTACAGACAAAACCATTATTGCCACAGGTTCAAAGCCCAATTCTATCCCAGGAGTTAAGATCGATAAAAAAAGGATCATCACCTCCACTGAGGGATTGGAACTAACCGAGGTTCCCAAAAAGATGCTAGTCATAGGTGCCGGCGTAATTGGTTTGGAAATGGGTTCAGTATTTGCTCGTCTGGGAACCGAGGTCGAAGTTATTGAATACTCTGACCAAGCCATCGGAGGTATGGATGGCTCTATGAGCCGGGAAATCAGGAAAATCCTCAGCAAAGAATTGGGATTCAAATTTTACTTCAAACATAAGGTCACTAATGTTACCTCAACTTCCAGTTCTGTAACGGCTATTGCAGAAAACATGAAGAATGGAGAGAAGGTGGAATTCAAAGCCGATTATTGTTTGGTCGCTACGGGCCGCCGTCCTTACACTGATAATCTCGGTTTGGAGAATATTGGTTTGAAACTGGATGACCAGGGTCGAATAGATGTGGATTCAAATCTCCAAACCAATGTTTCTGGGATTTATGCTATCGGCGACGTAATCAAAGGGGCCATGCTCGCGCACAAAGCCTCCGAAGAAGGTGTTTTGGTTGCAGAGTTGCTTGCTGGAAAACACCCCCATATTAACTATCGGGCCATACCCAATGTTGTTTATACTTGGCCGGAAATCGCTGGAGTGGGTTTTACCGAAGAAGAATTGAAAGCAGATGGCAAAGCATATAAATCGGGAACTTTTCACTTTCGAGCCAGTGGCCGTGCAAGGGCCAGTATGGATACGGCAGGCCTGGTAAAGATTCTTGCTGACAAGGAAACCGATGAAATACTTGGGATGCATATCATTGGCCCTAGAGCTGCAGATATGATTATGGAAGGTGTCATAGGCCTGGAATTCAAAGCTTCTGCCGAAGACATTGCCATCTTCTCTCATGCCCATCCTACTTTCTCTGAAAGCATTAAAGAAGCTGCCATGGATGCCTTCGACAACAAGGCTATTCACAAGTAGTTAACCCATATTAACTGATGGAAGGCTTAAATTGAACTATGTTTCACTGGCGGTGTAATCTGAATCATCATGGAGGGTAACGGTAAAATTACCTGGGCGAAGATGATTTCATAAACAACAACAGAGATTGACAATTGACTGATGCTGCCCTGGAAACTCAGGTATGCTTATCGCCTTTAGAGAGGTCAGTGATGACAACCTTAATTTCATCTACAACTTTATTCACGTAAACATCAAGATCATCCAGTTTCAAAGAAATATCGTCTAGACCCACCAATCCCCTGGCCATGCATTCAATGTCATGGAATTTTTTCTCCAGATTTGAAGCTCCGGTGTAGGCTGCTGAGGATTTGGTCCTGTGGGCAATTGAACGGATTTGGTCCCAATTCCGATTCTCGAGATGATCCCGTAGTTCTTTCATCGCCCAAGGTAATTTGACTACCAATTTTTTTGCAATGGTCAATACAAAGGCAGGATCCCCACCTCCTGCTTCATACAGCATCGACAGATCAATTATCTTATACTTTTCTTCGGGGATATCTAAGGGATCATTTTTCTCCTGGCTACCCTCCTCCGTGCTGACTGCAATCCCTGTATCTGAAACCATATTGTGAATGTCAGAAGATTTGGTAGTGTCTCTTCTCAATTGCTGAAGTGAGTTAATCAGTTCCGACAATTCCTCAAGGTCGAAAGGTTTCGATATGAAAGTATCCATTCCCGCTTTCAAACAGGCCTGGCGATCGGCTTCCATAGCATTAGCAGTCATGGCAACAATAGTGGGACGATTGTCTCCATAGACAGAGATAATCTGACGAGTCGTCTCCAGGCCATCCATAACAGGCATCTGGACATCCATTAATACGAGGTCGTAGCTTTTATCTTTAAGCTTTTCCAGAACAATTGCACCGTTTTCTGCCTCTGTACGCTCATAGCCCAAAGAAGAAAGCATTCCGGTTATCACTTCCATATTGATAGGATTGTCTTCGGCAATAAGAATACGAAGGGGAATACGAAGGGCGAGTTGCCGGTCAACCTGAAAGAGATTTCTGTCCACTTGAACTTTCTTTTTCAGAAGGAGTGAATTGAGTAGATCATCCCTTTTTAGAGGCTTATCGAGAATTCGGCCTTTTTCATTCAAAGTAGATTTAAGGTGAATAGCAATGCCCGGGTCGCATAATAGTGCATAGTTAAAGTTGTATTCTGAAGCCAATTTAGAAAGGAGGCTGACATTCCGAATCGTCTCCTTTCGGATAATTCGCGAATCAAGAAAAGCAAAATAAGGAGGATTGATCTTCAGATGGTACAAGAAACTATCCATGGAGATAAAATGGGTTGGAGACAGCCCCCAATGTTTGAGGTACCGGTTAATATAGTCCCGGGCAACTGGGTCAGCAATTGCTGTAGCAATCTGCTTACCATGAAGATTTTTAGCTGGATGACCTCCATCAGGTAGCTGCCAGGGGGCAGAGATGCCTACCCGGATAGTAAAATAGAAACTAGATCCTTTACCGGGTTCACTCTCGACCCACATATCACCTCCCATCATCTGGCTGAGCTGGGAACTAATAGCTAAACCCAAACCGGAACCACCATACTTACGGGTAGTTGAGGCATCTACTTGAGAAAATGAATCAAACAAGGATTGAAACTTTTCTTTTGGGATGCCAATACCCGAGTCTTTGACGCAAATCTGAATAAGGGCTTCATTGGGGTCCTTTTCAACTACAAGAGCTTCTAATGCAACTTGACCTGACTCGGTAAACTTGATAGCATTGCCCACCAAGTTGACCAGGGTCTGCTTCAAACGGGCAGGATCTCCTATCACGGGTCCTCTGATCTCAGGATCTGCATAAAATATAAGTTCAAGGTCTTTGTTGAAGGCTTCGTAGGCTAAGATGTCAAGAACTTCTTCGGTGAGACTGCGCAGGTCCAAAGGGACAGCTTCAAGTTCCAATTTACCTGACTCTATTCTGGAGAAATCGAGGATATCATTGATCAAGTTGAGGAGATTCTTACCAGAGATCTGAATATTGTCGACAAATCGTCTTTGTTGATCTGTAAGAGAGGTTCTTCGCAATAGATCGGTCATACCGATCACTCCGTTCATAGGTGTGCGAATCTCATGGCTCATTTTGGCCAGAAATTCAGATTTGACTCGATTGGCCTCTTCCACCTTGTTCTTTTCTTCTTGTACCTGCCGGGTCCTTTCAGCCACTTTTTTAGAGAGAATTATTCGTTGGCGGTCAATGCTACTGATCCTATAGCGTATAATCCACAAGATCAAGAATGAAACCACAGCCAACATTCCCAAGCGAAACCACCATGTATTATAGTAATGGGCAGGAATAGTAAACTCAAAAGATGCAACATCAGAACTCCAAGCGCCATCGCTCCGCCCAGCCATTACTTTGAAACTGTAGGTGCCTGCCGGGAGGACAGGGTAAGATGCCTGGGTTTCGGTAGTTGGAGGATTCCAGTCCTTGTCCAAACCTTCAAGCATATATTTATAGCGAATTTTTCCAGGATAATCTAGAGCGACAGCCTTGAAGTCGAAACGCAAAGAATTGTCGGTGGGCTTCAGTTTTGGTTGAAAAGGAATATGGTACCAGGAATAAACTGAATCTTGCCTCTTGCCCCAATCAACCTCTTCCTGATTGAGCTTGACATCGATGATCTGCACCTTCGGTAGACTATAGCTAGACCGGTCAGCTTGAGGATTGTATTTGGTCAATCCGTAAATCGTACCAAACCAGAGGTTGCCTTCTGAATCAGCCAAATAAGCACCTTCATTTGTCTCTACACCAATAAAACCTTCATCCCGTCTTAAGTTTCGAATGTTAACAGGGTCTGAATTTTCGTTTATTTGAATCTGACTCAGTCCTTTTTCTGTACCTACCCATATATTTCCATTATGATCCTGGGTCAGACAATAAATCAGGTTGCCAATCAGTCCCTCTCGAGAGGTGAGATAGCAGAATCTCCCATTTTGAAATCTTGCCAAACCCTCGTTGGTTCCTACCCAGATATATTTATTTTTATCTTCCAGAAATGCGGTACAATAAAAATGAGGCAGCCCATCCTCCGTATCGTAGTCCCGAGATACTCCATCTTTGTAAGAACGAATCCCGCTGGTGGTATGGGCGAGCCACCAAGTTCCACTGTTATCCAAAAACGCATTACCAGTGGGCATGAAGAAAGCTGAATCTATCTCGGTCATTGAGATGAATTTTTCATCCTGGATACGGTATAGTCCGATATCTGTACCGGCATAAATATCTCCATTCACATTAAAGAGTGAAAGAACAGTCCCTTGCACAAAAGGAATAGCCTTGACACTCCCATTTTTATACAAAAAGACTTCATTCTGGGCTGCCCTTATATAAATACCATATTTTTCAGAGTAGACTACATGGCGTGTGAATAAAAATGAAGCACCATTGTTATCTTTTATTTCCAAAAACTGGTTGTTTTCAAACTCGAAGACCCCCTGATCGGTCCCAATGATGAATTTTCCAGCTTGAGTTTCGGTGATTGAGAAGACTGCATTTCTATAAAGGGGGGTACCTTTATTATAGTGGGTGAAAGTTTCTCCGGGGAATTTAAATATTCCCCCTCCTCGTGTTCCAAGCCAGAGATTGCCTGTCTTGTCCTCCATGATTTCTTCTCCCCCTACGTCCCAAAGGGCAGTCTGATCATGTAGAGAAGAAACACGGCTATTTTTTATAAGGATTACATCCCAGCCACCTGATGCCCATATCCACCCTCGTTGGTCAACATACAGATGATTGATAGCTCCCAATTCGGGGAAGACTCCAACACGTGTGTATTGGCCCTTCTCCAACTTCCAGATCTCAGTCTCGTTGGCTCCGAAATAGGCAGTCCCATCGAGCTGAAAGTGAGCAGTGGATATATTTTTTAGACCACTGGAAATTTCACGGGTTGAGACAGAATCGAATCCAATTCCATTAAAAATACAAAATCCATTTGGCTGACCGACCCAAAGGACCCCGTCATTTCTTAACTCCATGCCTGAACATTGATTACTCATCAAGCCGCAACTGGTATCATAAGGAATAAAAACTTCGTCCTTGAACTGGTAAACCATTCCCCCACGCGAACTAATCCAAAGACGGCCCTCGCGGTCCTCAACTATTCGGGTATTAAATCCAATCCTGAAATTATTTCGATCACCTCGATAGTTTGTGAATTTATTCCCGTCAAAGTATCCAATACCATACGAAGGATAGGCCAACCATAATTTACCATCTCTGGTTTCCAAAATCGAAGAGACAGAATTGGAGAGCATTCCATCGTCTTTGGTATACACTTTGAATTCATTTCCATCAAATTGGTTGAGTCCTCCACCTGCAGTACCAAGCCAGAGATAACCGCGACGGTCCTCACAAATACTGAAGACTTCAGATTGGGAGAGGCCGTCACCAACATTGTATTCAATAAGATTAAATTCCTGGGCCTTGGCGAAATAGCAAAAGCACAAAAAACTTACTATACAAAAAGTATTAAGCTTGTTTTTTGGGTAAAGAAAAAGTGTTATTCCAGCGATTATCCTTAACGGCAAATTTTGCCGAAACGAAATGGGAGAGTGAGGCGAGTTGTGCAACAATCTCATAAGAAAATTAGAAAACTCTCACGGAAATTGATCTTTTTTGGCTCTGGCTTCGCCAGATCAGGTATTTACATTAGGGTTCTTCAGTCAAAATTTGAGCAAACTCCCACACCTCTACAAAACGATTGTACAAAGGTACAGGAGCCAGCCGGATCACATCTGGCTCCCGCCAGTCGACTATCACTCCCCGCTTGGTCAATCGGTGAAAAATGGCCCGACCCGTCTCTTTAGCCTGAAGACTGAGCTGGCAACCGCGCTGTTTTGGATCGGAAGGCGTGATCACCCGTAAGTTATGATCTGAATTCAACTCCGATATCAAATATTCCAAGTACCCGGTTAAATGCTCCGACTTCTCTCGCAAAGCCTCCATACCCACCTTTTCAAATATCTTCATTGAAGCTCGCAAAGCTGCCAGTGGAAGGATCGGTGGGTTGCTCAGTTGCCAAGCCTCAGCGCCTGCCATAGGCTCGAATTCATCCGGCATGTTAAAGCGGTTGTTCTTGTTGTGCCCCCACCAACCTTCAAACCGGGGAAGACCGGAATCCTGAAAATGACGGTCATGGACAAAGATACCTGCAATACCACCGGGACCGGAGTTCAGGTATTTATAAGAGCACCAACAAGCAAAATCAGGTCCCCATTCGTGTAATTTCAGATGGATATTACCCACTGCGTGGGCCAAATCAAAGCCCACCTTACATCCCTTGGCATGGCCAGCTTTAGTGATCTTCTCTATCTCAAAAGCCTGCCCGGAATAATAATTGACACCGCCGATCATGATCAGCGCGATCTCGTTCCCTTCCCGTTCGATCAAGTCCATGATCTCCTGTGTGGGGATTACAGGGTCACCGGACTGGGACCGCAACTGGATGAGCGCAGTTTCGGGATCATAGCCGTGGAAGCGAAGTTGTGACCTAACCGCATACTTATCGGAGGGAAAGGCATCAGCTTCAATCACGATCTTAAAACGCTTATGGGTAGGACGGTAGAAAGAAACCATCAACAAGTGAAGGTTGACTGTCAGGGAGTTCATCACCACTACCTCCTGTGGATATGCACCCACCAACCGTGCTGTGGACTCTGCCAGAAATTCGTGGTACGGCATCCACGGATTTCTGGCACGAAAATGCCCTTCTACCCCGAGACGGGCCCAGTCGTCCAGTTCCTGCTCAACAAAGCTGCGAGTTGTCTTGGGTTGGAGACCTAACGAGTTCCCAGTGAAATAGATGAACTCCTTACCATTGGCTTGCCTGGGGATGTGAAACTGATCCCTGTAATCCGCCAAAGGATCTTCCCGGTCCATTTGTTCGGCAAATTCGCGGATAGTGGTGTAGGTCAAAGCTGAACTTTCCATTCTCAGAGCGCTTTCAGGTCAAATAATACCGGATTGCTTGGGGCTGCGTCCGATAGAAATGGAGCGATTTGAAGGTTGAGGAGATAGTGACCATCTCCGACCGTGCTGGGTACAAATACCATCTCAGTAATAGTTCTGAACATGCGTTCTCCGGTCAATTGACCGGCACCATCTTTGGAAATTTCCCAGTGTAAATGGTGGGAACTGAGCTTTCCTTCATCGGATAAACGATCCACCGAAGGAAGGTCTACCAACAAATGCCGAGTACCAATAGAACGTATGTATTCCATCGCTTCCAAAGTAAAAAAGGCTGGAGATATTTTCATGTAGTCCTGCTCTTTTTTGGAGTGATCATTGGGTAGGGTACGAATGACCAGGGCCGCGAAAAAGTCTGACGACCCCTTGCCAACATCCTGAGTGGCATCCTCTAAAAGAGCTCTGTCGATCACCCTGTCACCTTCTTTAAAACCTGGATAATAACTATCCGAGCTTTCAGCAGCCGAACGCGGAACAATTGAGATCAACTGCGCAGGAATAAATGCTTCCTTCAATTGCTCGTAGATCCGTAATCGATCCGAAGTCAAATGCCCAATGCACTCTGTATGAGTACCATTGCAGTGTGGCGTAAAATTGTACGTTTCAAAATTACAGCTCCCTCCGCGACGAACATCTCCCACCCAGCCGTCGTATTCATAAGCTTTTGCAAAAGCCCTCGCCACATGATAAATATTGGGTTGAGGGCCGTCAAAGTCAAGGCCTATCGCGATTGAATACCCTGGAAGGCCAACCGTGTAATCTTTACCTGCTATCTCCAGTATTAGTTTCATAGGGATTGGATCTTAGCTACAATTGAAGAAGTAGAATATCCTTCTACCAACTCTATAAGTACTACCCGTCCCCCATTCTCTCGCACCTCAATGTGGCCCTCAACTTCCTCTACCGAATAGTCGGTCCCTTTGACCAATACATCCGGCAATAAACGCGCAATCAGATCACGTGGAGTCGCTTCATCAAAAACCACCACCCCCTGCACAAACTCCAAGGCAGCCAATAGGCGAGTCCGGGCGCTTTCATCTAGTATAGGTCGGTTTTCACCTTTAAGACGCCTTACCGAATCATCAGAATTCAGCCCAACAACCAATTTATCTCCCAGGGCAGCAGCTTTTTCAAGGTAATCGACATGCCCAAAGTGGACCAGATCAAAACATCCGTTGGTAAAAACTACTTTCAAGCCCTGGTCCTTCCACGACCTGACTTTGGCGATCATTTGATCCCAGCCCATAATTTTGGTTGAGGTATGCATATTCCTGCAAGATAACAATCGACCATAACTTCTGATGTATCATAGCCTACAGTTCAACCAACAATTTATACTAAATTGATTATTCTTAGAACCTTTAGACCAAATGAAACTTGATCTCCTTTGCCTGGTCATTACTGTCTTTTCAGTATTTCTCTTTTCCTGCGGCCCTGGAGAGGTTATCGAAGTAGAACCTCTCCAGATACAAGATCCTAAGATTGCCCGAGCGGAGGCTTGGTCGAGAAGTCGCCTTGCATCAATGACCCTCGCGGAGAAAGTCGGGCAATTGATTATGGTTGCATCTCCTGAATGGGAGGGGAAGTCAAGAGGCCAGACCATCAGCGGCGAAGAATTAGAGGCATTTGCAGAAAGAATTGATCAACTTCACATTGGAGGGCTTTTGCTTTCGAATGAAGACCGACAAAGCCAACGTTTACTTGCCCATCGGGTCAACCAGAAACTGGATTCGCCTGTCTGGGTCGCACTGGATGCCAGTCAAAAATGGGCTGAAGCGAGGGGGTATCCATCTTTGCAATCTCTCGGTGCTACCAATGATGCCAACTTTGCTTACTCCTGGGGAATGGCCGTTGGATCTGAATGCCGTTACCTTGGTGGCCACATTGTCTTTACCTCGGCATCTACCATTCCCCTCGACGCCCAAAAGGAACCTGATGCCATCAGTTCACAGCCCGAAAGAAGCCGACTGCTCAGCGAAGCACTGGTCCACGGCCTCGAAGATGCCCAGGTAATCCCTTCAGTACGCTTTTTGCCCAGCCTTAAAACCATTCCCAATAATTTTTCAGGCTTGTTTCCTGAAAACTCGAGTAGCTTTGACTCCATGAAGGTCCATGAATTTGCTCCGATCAGAGCACTGTTGAAAGAACAAATCGAGGCCCTGGCTCTCTCACATTTTTCAATCTCCGTTATCGATACGTTACCCGCCTCTCTTTCCTCATCTATCCAAAAGGAGATACTGCGCCATGAGCTGAAGTATAAAGGATTGATCTTTTCACCAGCCTTTCGGGACTGCCTGTTCTTCACAGAATTTGAACCCGGAGAAGCAGAAACAATGGCTATTAAAGCTGGAACGGACATGATAGTTTCTCCCTCAGAACTCGAACCGACTTTAATGAAGTTGATCAAAGCAGTGCAAGAAGGATTAATTACAGAAAAAGACCTCAATGAAAAAGTACATCGTCATCTCTTCAAGAAGGCACTCCTGGGATTGGATACCCTTTTCATTCGCCACCCGGATTCTATTCTCACCCATTCTCCTCAAGTCAGATTGGAAGAACTGAACCGGTCCATCACCGCTTCTTCTCTGACCATTCTACGCGATGAACGGGGATACCTACCCCTAAAAAAAGTCGCAACTACCAAAATTGCTACCCTGAGTTTAGGGCCGGGAAATCGCACAAGCATGCAGAGGACTCTTGACCTTTATGCCAATATGGACCACTTCTATCTGAACCGATATGCTGGTTCGGGCGAATATGCAGCGATGCTCAGGCAGCTCAAAAAATACGACTATACCATCGTAGATATTCATCCAGGGTTGAGTCATCGGGATTCATGCGGTCGACTCCCGCAGGCAACCCTGGGGTTCCTCTATGCCCTCAGAAATGCTACGCGTTCCATTGTCGCCAACTTCTGCCCTCCGGCAGTGTTACCCGATCTGGATAGCCTTCAGGTATTGGTCCACGCCTATGATGACCGCGAACTGACTCACCGCGCCATGGCCCAGCTCATATTTGGAGCAGCAACCTCCACCGCGACCCTACCTTTTTCTGTGAATCCTACTTTTGAAGTAGGAATGGGAATGCCCAGGGGAGAAAAAATCCGCCTGTCTTATTGCGACCCCGAAGACCTTGGTATTGATCCGGCCAACCTAAGGCCCATTGATTCGATTATCTACAATGCTATTCGTCTCGGAACTTTTCCTGGCTGCCAGGTACTTGCAGCAAAAGGTGGGAAAGTATTCTTCAACAGGACTTATGGTTACCATGACTACAATCGGACCCGGCGGGTCAGTCTCGATGATGTCTATGACATCGCCTCGGTAACCAAAATCGCGGCCACAACCCTGATGGCCATGTGGTCCTACGACCAAAACAACCTCAAACTCGATTCTCCAATCAAAACCTATTTGAAAGAGTTGGATTCTTCTTACATCACCATCAAAGACATCACCTCGGAAGAATTGCTTACCCACAGAGCCGGACTTCCTTCTGGATTGCCCTTTTACAAGTATTTCACTTTTGTGGACAGTGCAGATACAGTCCGTAGCCAAGTCTATAGGACACAAAAGGATTCTGTACACGACCTTCAGATTGCTGATGAATTGTTCCTCAATTCCACAATTTTGGATACATTGTGGGACCGGGTACGCACAGTGAGACTATCCACCCGGGGCGCTTACCAATACTCCGATATGAGTATGTTCATCCTGAAACGCGTACTGGAACGGATTCACAATACGGAATTGGATAAGTTTGTTCGTAAGAAATTTTATGGCCCTCTGGGCCTGAAATCAATCGGCTATCATCCTCTCAACCGCTTTAATGAGGCTGAAGTGATTCCCACTGAATGGGACCGCTGGTGGCGGAAGCAACTTCTCCGCGGCTTTGTCCATGACGAATCCACCGCCATTTTTGGAGGAGTGGGTGGGCAAGCAGGTCTCTTCTCAAATACAAGAGACCTTGCTGTCTTGATGCAAATGTTGCTGAATAAAGGAACTTATGGAGGAACCCGTTTTATCAGCGAGGAAACTGTTCGAAAATTTACCTCCCGCTACCCCAATAGTCACCGTGGTTTGGGATTCGACATGCAGAAACCTGTTCCCGAACAAGACCGGGGGATGTGCTGCTTCAGTGCCTCTCCTACCACTTTTGGCCACACCGGCTTTACCGGGACATGTGCCTGGGCCGATCCGGATACGGACATCATCTTTATTTTTCTCTCCAACCGCGTCTACCCAGACCGCAAAAACCAGAAGATCAACATCTACCGAGTTCGGCAGAATATTCAGCAAATTGTCTACAATGCCCTTGGCCTTGACTTACCACCTGAAGGGATTTGTGTTCCTGTCGATGAAGAGTTTATATGCCTGACCCAAAGAGACTCTGCTTCTGTTGATTCCTTGGGGAAAATACTTATTTGCCAGTGATTCCTTGGGGAAAAACTCCAATGGATTATCATTTATGCAGAAGAACCAAATGTGGTCTCCAAAAAAACAACCGATAACTGTGCATATTAACCCTTGAGAACCGAGGGCAGAAAGAATAGCTTTGAAGCTAGAATTTGAACCTGAGAGATTATGACGGAAGAGAAAACACCTGTATACGACGAGAGCTCAATCAGGACACTGGATGCACTGGAACACATCCGCAAGCGTCCGGGAATGTACATTGGTAAACTGGGAGATGGATCTTCACCTGATGATGGCATCTATATCCTGCTGAAGGAGGTGATCGACAATTCCATCGATGAATTTATGATGGGTGTAGGTAAGACCATTGAAGTGTCTGTAACCCAACACAAAGTAAGAGTCAGGGATTATGGAAGAGGTATTCCACTGGGTAAAGTGATCGATTGTGTTTCACAGATCAACACAGGAGGAAAGTTTGATTCTAAGTCCTTCCAAAAGGCCATTGGCCTCAACGGAGTTGGCACCAAGGCTGTCAATGCCCTTTCTTCTGAATTCCTGGTCCAGTCTTACCGTGAAGGGAAAACCAAATTGGTGGAATTCGAGAAAGGTAAAATCTCCAATGATCATCCTATCATTGCTAATACCATGCGCCACGGAACCCTCACCGTATTCACCCCTGACCTTGAAATATTTCGCAAGTTCCGGTACAATCCTGAGTACGTGGAAAATATGATGCGGAATTATGTTTTTCTGAATCGGGGACTCACCATCATTTTTAACGGGAAGAAGTTCCAGTCCAAGAACGGGCTCAGAGACTTGCTTGAATACAACCTTGAAGAGAGTGAACGCCGCTACCCGGTAATCCACTTCATGGACGAAGATATTGAAGTAGCCTTGACCCACGGTAACCAATACGGAGAAACGTACTATTCATTCGTCAACGGTCAGCATACCAACCAAGGCGGAACCCACCAGCAGGCCCTCCGCGAAGCCGTTGTAAAAACAGTTAGGGAATTCTACGACAAAAAATTTGATGCAACAGATGTACGAGCCTCTATGGTCGGTGCGATCGCAATCCGCGCTCAAGAACCCGTCTTTGAGTCACAGACTAAGACCAAGCTTGGGTCTATCACTACCGAACCCAATGGCAAAGGAAAAGTAATCCGTACCTGGATCAACGAGGTGGTCAAGACTCAGTTGGACAATTATCTTCACCGTAACAAAGATGTTGCAGAAGCTCTGCACAAGCGAATCAAGCAAAGTGAGCGTGAGCGGAAAGATATTGCCGGAATCAAAAAGCTAGCCAATGAGCGAGCAAAAAAAGCCAACCTACACAACAAAAAGCTCCGCGATTGCAAATACCATTACAATGGAAGTCACGAACGGGCGGGGGAGTCAATGATCTTTATCACTGAAGGCGACTCTGCTTCCGGATCTATTACCAAAGCCCGAGACCCTAAGACCCAAGCTGTATTTTCTCTCAAGGGAAAGCCCTTGAACTGTTTTGGCCTCAGTAAAAAGGTCGTCTACGAAAATGAGGAGTTCAATCTCATGCAACATGCCTTGAACATAGAAGATGGGATCGAAGGGCTGAGGTACGCCAAAATTATCATCGCGACAGATGCTGATGTTGATGGGATGCACATTCGCCTGCTGCTTTTGACCTTTTTCCTGCAATTTTTCCCGGATTTGGTTCGCCAGAGACATGTCTATATTCTCGAAACTCCCCTTTTCAGGGTTCGTAACAAGAAGGAAACGATCTATTGTTACGATGAGAATGAAAGGTTGGCTGCTGTGGAAAAGCTGGGCAATAACTCCGAAATCACTCGCTTCAAGGGCTTAGGAGAGATCAGCCCTGATGAATTTGAAAGTTTTATCGGACATGGAATACGTCTGGAACCCGTGATCTTACGCAAAGACTCCACCATTGGGGAGTTACTGAGTTACTTTATGGGTAAAAACTCTCCGCATCGACAGGATTTTATCATTGACCACCTCAAAGTTGAAAAAGACTTGGTCACGGAAGTGGCTTGAAACCATAAGTATATACTCTATTCTCCAGGAATAATTAAATTTGTCTAAATCCTAAACCCAATATGAAGACCATACGGCTTTTCACATTTTGTTTTCTGGTAATGCTAGGCTTCACAACCTGTGATAATCCATCTACTACCGCAGAAAAAGGTAGCGAAACTGTCGCCGAAGAGGGGAAACTCAAGGCCAAGATTGATCTGATTCCCGGGCAATCAGGTGACCTTCACTTTTCTCATCTTGAGATGGATTTCGCAGATGTAGTCGCTGGTGATACAGTATATGCAGTCTATCCTTTCCAGAATATGTCCAACCACAGCGTCAAGATTGACGAGGTAAAAGTGTCTTGTTATTGCCTCTTCGCTGAATATCCTACTCACAACCTGGCTCCCGGCGAAGTCGGAGAGATCAAGATTACGTTTCGAACAGAAGGGCAGGCACGGAGCGTACCTGCCACACATGAAAAGATGTTTCCTGTCCTAATCAATGGCGATTTGAGGCCGATGGAAACCCTAAAATTACGTGGTAAGGTATTGCCCAATTCAGGCTATCAACCTTCGTAATCCAGTTGCCTGTATAGAGCCGCCTTGATATCGGGTAATACGTTCAGACTTTCTTCAAGGTGAACTTCCAAACCCAGAGCTCTACTTATTGGATGAATCAATATATAATTTTCTTTTTTGGACACAACCAAGGCTGAAGGAAGTTTCCCAGCATCCTGAATCAATTGCAATAAAACTTCTCCTCCATCTTCCTCCAAACGGGCCGGCCGTACCAAATCCATACCACATATGACCTGGGTCTCAAGATCCATGAACAAAAAGGTCACGGGAAAATAAGGCCGCTCACTTGATTCATCCATGGAGGGCTGGCGAAAAAGGAACCGCTCAAACAGCCACATACCTTCAGTGTTAGGCAATTGCTTTAACTCATCTATTTTGCCTGCATTTACCTGTAGTTGAGAAGGAGAAAAATCAAGGATGTTATCCGGAGCTTCCCATTGACTTATCCAGTTGCTCCCATTTTTACGAAAGAAACGCAACTTGCCCTTGTCTTCCTTGCAGGGTGTCAGATACGCTGGATCTTCCTGCAAACTGCAGACCACCTGAATACAAAGTCTCATGCCTCCTTCTATCAACCGACCCTCTTCCTCATCAATAGACCAAGGCATAAGTCCCTGTCGATAACTCCTGAATCCGGGTATTCGGTCAATATCTACCGCATCTTTGGCCACAGACTCCATCAGTGCCACATCTTCGCCATCAGCGTCACTCTCCAGTTCAAAAGAGACAATAATACAATCCTGCTCGTAGAGTGCTTCTTCCGGATCGGTTGTTTCTTCCTCGGACAGCAAGGAAAGCATACTCTTATACCCCGCTTTACCACGGTAAAGAGCAAAGGCGAAATAACTGCCCAAATGTCCCATTACTGTACCATAGCAGTTTTGACCTGTGACCGGATCTACCATTCCGAATATATGCTGGTCACCCATAATGGTCCAGGGTGCCTTTTTATACAGTTCAGATGAGCATTGAAAGAGGGTTCGCCACAATTGGCTGGGGATTTCCGGGATCATAGGCGGCAAATCTCGCTAAGATTGAGCAAAGTCAAAACCCTTTTTCAACTCTCTGGTTTTATGATACTGAACTTTACTGAAGGATATGCTTGATGAAGAATTCCAAAACTGGCTCCACCATCGCCTGAACCAGCCACTTCCCGGCCTGGATGCCCAGCTCGAAATGGCTCCTTCCAGTCGGAAAAACCGAATCAAAGACCTCAAAATACCTAAAGATGCCCGAAAAAGTGCGGTCCTGATCCTTCTTTATCCAGATAAAAACAGAAACATTCTGCTCCCGATGCAAGAAAGAACCGAATACAAAGGGGTGCATAGCCGACAGATCGGTTTGCCTGGCGGAAGCGTGGAGTATGTGGACGATAACTTTGAAGATACCGCATTGAGGGAAACCGAGGAGGAACTCGGAATTGAACGGAAAGAAGTAGAACTGCTGGGGAGATTGACCAAAATTTACATCCCTCCCAGCAACTATTTGGTACAACCGGTCGTTGGAATTGCCAAATCACGACCTAATTTTGTCATTGATCCGACGGAAGTCCAGTCATTGTTGGAAGCCTCCATTCAATTTTTTACAGACTTAGATGCAATCCAAACCGGAACTATTAAAGGCAGGAACAACGAAACTTTGGAGGTTCCTTGCTTTCGGGTTCATGACCACATCGTATGGGGTGCCACAGCAATGATCATGAATGAATTCCGGGAAATTCTGAACGAAGTATTTTCCTAATGCTCATGACCACCGGGTCCGTGGGCATGACCGTGCTCCAACTCGACTGATGTCGCTTTGCGAACCCCAATGATGGTACCGCTGAAATTCAGGTTTTGACCTGCTAAAGGGTGGTTAAAATCCATTTTTACAGCATTTTCTGTCAGTTCAGCAATAGTGCCATAAATAGTCTGCGCACCAGATGAATTGCCAGGGTCATTGTACTGCATGGGCAAAGTGTTGCCGACGGTCAAGGTGCCTTCAGGAGCTTCGGCAAAAATTCCTCGGTCAAGGTTTTGGATTTTTTGGCTATCATGTTCACCATATCCGTTGGCAGAATCAATGGAAAATTCAAAAGATTCCCCAGCTTCCTTACCAACCAATCCCGCATCAAATGCAGGTAGGGTGGTTCCAATGCCATGAATAAATGCGAAAGGCTTTTCAATGGTTGCCTGATCCACCAAGTCACCACTATCAGTTTTTAAGTTGTAAGTTAAAGTAACCACGTGTTTTTCTTGAACGGTAATCTTCATATATAATTTACTTTTTGAACTTATCTGCAAAACCAGGCAGAATAAACCGGATTCTCAATCCTTTAGAAGGATTCAAAATACCCATAAAGATCAATCTTCTTCTAGAAAAGGATACCGGTAATCAGTGGGAGGAACAAAATTTTCTTTGATAGTCCGAACAGATACCCACCTCAACAGGTTCAAATATGAGCCTGCCTTGTCATTGGTTCCGGATCCACGTCCCCCTCCGAATGGCTGCTGACCGACAACTGCACCAGTAGGTTTGTCATTGATATAAAAATTTCCAGCCGTATGGCGAAGCAATTCTGAAGCTTTATTGATCACGTAACGATCTTGTGAGAAAAAGGCACCAGTGAGTGCATAAGGACTAGTGGAATTCAGAATTTCAATGGTTTCTTCCCATTTCTCATCCTCGTATTCATAAACTGTCAAAACCGGCCCAAAGATTTCCTCACACATGGTCAGGAATTTAGGGTTGTTCGTCTTGATGATGGTTGGTTCAATGAAGTACCCCCTGGTTTTATCGTAATTGCCACCGGCTATAATCTCTGCTTCGACGGACTCCTTTGCACGGTCTATGTACGAAGTGATCCTGTCAAAGGCATGCTCGTCAATCACGGCATTGATAAAGTTGCCAAAATCGCGAACATCACCCATCTTAAAGCTATTGACCTCGGAAAGGACCTTAGACATAATGTCTACATACAAAGTTTTGGGTATGTAGACTCTGGAGGCAGCGGAACATTTCTGCCCTTGAAACTCAAAGGCACCACGACTTATAGCGGTAGCAGCAGCTTCAGTGTCCGCAGCATGGTGAATGAATATATAATCCTTTCCACCGGTTTCACCAACAATGCGAGGATAGCTTTTATAATTGGCCATGTTGTTGCCAATTTCTCTCCAAAGGAATTGGAAGACGCTGGTAGAACCGGTGAAATGGAGCCCTGCAAAATCTGGATGTTTGAAGATCACATCGCCGGCGGTAGGACCATCTACATAGATCAGATTAATCACGCCATCGGGAAGACCAGCTTCACGATAGATCTGCATGATCAGATCAGCAGAATAGATCTGAGAATTAGCAGGTTTCCACACTATGGTATTACCCATCATCGCAGGCGCTCCAGGGAGATTGGCAGCAATGGAGGTAAAATTGAAAGGAGTGAGGGCAAATACGAAGCCTTCTAGGGGTCGGTATTCGATACGGTTCCAAACACCGGGAGAGGATTCCGGTTGGTCCTTGTAAATCTGGGCCATGTACTTTACATTGTAACGCCAAAAATCTGCCAATTCCGCGATAGCGTCAACCTCGGATTGATGTACGTTTTTGGACTGGCCCAGCATGGTGGCTACGTTCATCCTTTGGCGGTAAGGTCCGGTAAGTAAATCTGCCGCCTTGAGGAAGATGGCCGCGCGATGCTCCCACGGAGTGGCACCCCATTCAGCACTAGCTTGCAGTGCCGCATGAATTGCAGCATCTACATGTGATTTATCACCTTTAGAGTACACTCCCAGCTTATGCTGGTGGTCATGAGGGGGATGCAAACTACACTTGTCATTGGTCCGTATAGTGTGCCCACCAATGTACATAGGAATGTCAACTTGAGTGGCATAAGCCTTGTCCAGCCCGGCCTTCAGTTCGATACGTTCAGACGAGCCGGGAACGTAGCTCTTAACGTGTTCATTAGATACAATAGGAGGAGTAAAAAATGCGTTTGACATGTATTGAATGGCGTTTAGTGCTAACTCCCCGTAAAGGTAAGTTAAACGTATCTTTGAGCCAAACCCTTAATATTCTTTTGGCCTAAAGATTACGGCTGAAAGTGTTCCCAAAACAATCACACCCATGGCTACATAGAGCCAGGTGACAATGATGTCCGACACGACCAGATCGTCCAATCGCTTGGAGGAAATCCCGAAAAAGGCCCAGATTGATACCAGGGCATAGGTATAATCACGACGCTTCCAAAGAACAACCAAGGTGATCAGAGTAGTGATAAGAACCATTACAATGGTCCAAGTAATCGGATCAATTCCAAACCCGTCCCAATTGATATCCACAAGAAGGGTCGTCACGTTGGCGATGGTAGCAATTGTAATCCACCCCAAGTAAATGCTGAAAGGCGAATGCACCAGTGCTCGGGCCGCCGTGCCATGATACCCTTTCCCAATTCCCAAGCGAAGATAAATAACGATCAATGATCCGAGAATGATCAACATAATGACCAAAGACAACGGAACCAACTGATAATGCCAAGCTACAATCCAGGCAGCGTTTGCCAAAGAAGATAGTAAAAAGAAGACGCCAATCTTACCGACTCCGGCATTGTCCTTTCCACGGAACGACTGTACGAGTTGATAAACCACCCAAATACCTACCCAGGTGTAGATCACTCCCCATATGGAAAAGGTAAAACCTGCAGGGACAAACAAGTTGGGATATAGATTTGACAATTCGCCAGTGGTTTTACCATTAAGTGGCAAAGCATTGGCTAGAAAATTCATTACTAGAAGAAAAGCATAACCTAAGAGGTTGAGAAGGGAAAAAGTTTTATTCACTTGAACTACCTAATCTAGTTATTATCTTAATGCCCACGTAAACATAGCAGATCAGGTGTGTCAGCCGCCCGGAATTGGACACAAAGAAGACTGTCCTATGCTGGTTCTACGTAAGTTTTCTTATTTCAAGAGTGCGAAATCGAATGGGATGGTTACCCAAACTTTGATTGGCTGTCCTCCTTGAATACCAGGAGTAAATTGGAGGTTACCCAAACTCTTCTCAACTGCTTTGGTCAGAATCGGATGCGGGTCTTTGAGAACAACGTGCTTTCTGTACTTCCCAGTTTTATCCACCAACACCCGCACGATAACCTTTCCTTCGATCTCAGCCTCTTTAGCCATGGCAGGATATCCAATCAATTTCTTGATGTCATCCATATTGACCGGACGAGGTTCTTCCTCAACTATTATAAAATCATTTGGGTTAGGATCTGTGTCAACAACAACGACTTCCTGTGGTTCACCATCGCCCTCACCAAACGAATCCCATTTAGGATCACCTGTACCATCATCGGCTACCCCTTCTACATCACGGTTACCAATCATGGCGGTATCTGCGTCAAGGAGTTCGTCCATCTCCCGAACCTCAGTAGTATCCGCTTCATCTTCAGGAGCTGGTTCAATCACAGCGAACTCTATTTGAGCGATCGCGGCCGGCGGAGGAGCTTCTACGGGTGGTGGAGGTGGAGGTGGCTCAACTTCTTCTTCGCGTTCTTCTGGTGGAGGTAAATCCTCCAATTCCATCTCAATCGGGATCATCGCCAATTCTTCGGAAAGTGCATTATCACCACCACTTAACCAAGAAACGATCTTGGGAAGGCTGGTTGAGACCAGAAAGACTAAAAAAGCAACCAGCATGGCACGCATCAGTAGACGGTTGCTGCCTTTCCTCATTTGGTAAGAACCATAACTTTTATTCCTACCCTCAAAGACGATTTCGTCCAAATCAGCGAGTATTGTCTTCATGATTTTCTTTTATCAGGTCCGAATACCTTCTGAACGAATCTAAACTCAATTCATTGTCCTTGCAATCCTACTTTTTTCGATTCTCAAGTAGGTAAATAGAGTCAACCGCCGTGACTTCAGTGTAGGAGTACTTGGTGGCTCCGGAAATCCGGAGTTCATCAAGTACATCAACTACATTCCTGTATACGCAGGTACTATTGGGTTTCACAACAAAGATCGGATCCCAACAGCCAGCAGTCTTTTTGGTACCCTTGGCACATCGATTTGGAAAACGATTTAAATGTTCTGAAATAACTTTCCGAACGCCCTCTTCCCCGAAATCGGTGGTACGAAGAGGGCCATCTTCCGGCATCCCCTGATAATAATGGACTTGGTCTTTTTCGCCAAGGATGAGGGTCATTATCTTCTTCTCATCGACTTTCTTTGGCTTACTACTCGGGTCATCCACTTCCTGAGGTGGTGGCTTAGCAATCTCCATCGCCGCAGGAGAGGCAAGTGTCGTGGTAAGGATGAAAAAGGTCAGCAAAAGGAAAGCGACATCTACCATTGCGGTCATATCCACTTTTGTCGATTTCTTTTTTTGCTTGGGGCCACCCTTCTTTTTGCCACCGCCATCGTCACCAGTATCTATATCAGCCATTGCTCTGGACTCAATTTAAATAATATACAAAACGCTACTCACCATTTGCTAACCGTGCGTCGGATTTCATCTTGGTCACCATGTTGAAACGATTGATTCCCTCGTTCTGCAAAGTATAGATTACTTCATCCATGAGAGGATAGGGCACATTTTCATCTCCTTTGATGGCAAACATAAGATTCTTCTTTTTGCGGCGAGCAGCACGACGCACAGTACGGATCCATTTGACTAGATCATTTTCACGGCGTGGGTCTTTGGATACAGGTATTCCCTGTGCTTTCTTTGCAAACTCTCCCATTGCCTCAGGAGTAGGTTGATTCAACCATGCACTGAGCTGGCTAAAAGGAACTCCAAAATCTGAAATAGAAGAAAAGTATGTTTTTCCTGCATCAGAAAAGCTATAACCATACTGATCTTCTATGATTGAGAGCATCTCATCCTTGACGTCAAAGTCGGCAATGGAAAAAGACACCCGACCAATAGAGTCCACTCCGATGATCGCAACTCCTGATTCAGGGAGTGGGATCGCAGAAGCCGCTTCAGGTGTATCGACAGGGAATGTTTCCTCTGCCTTGAACTTTGTCGTCAAAATGAAAAAGGTCAGCAGGAGGAAGGCAACGTCAACCATTGCTGTCATATCGATACCGGGCTTGTGTCTTTTGGGCTTAACTGCTGGCATGGATTCGGGTTTTGTCTAGCTAACGATTTTAATCAAGGGGAGATTACCCGGGACAGAAAAAACTCCTTACTAGTGTTTGGCCTCATAAGTCTGCACAATGCTATAACCAGCTTCATCGATGCGGTAAGTTAACGCGTCAATCTGAGCAGTAAAATAGTTATAAAAAATGATGGACAAACTTGAAGTAAAGATACCGATAGCGGTGTTTACAAGTGCTTCTGAAATACCAGTTGCCAATGCGCCCGCGTCAGGAGCACCGGAAGTATTCAATGCTTGGAAAGCCTTGATCATACCGATGACTGTTCCAAAAAGACCGACCAACACACCTAAGGATGCGATAGTTGATAAGAAAGCCAAGTTTCGCTCCAGCATTGGGAGTTCAAGGGTAGTTGCTTCTTCAAGCTCTTTCTGGATGGCTTCACGGTTGTGGTCATGGTCAGCATCGGTTCTGGATTGTACTTCCTGATATTTCAGCAAGCCTGCCTTGACAACATTGGCAACGGATCCTTTTTGATCGTCGCAAGCCTTGATTGCTCCGGAAATATCCTCTTCGTCAAGCATATGGCGAATACGACCGACGAATACATCAGCTGACGAACGTCCTTTTGCAATAAAGAAGATCGTGATGAAACGCTCAACGGTAAAAATCAATACCATCAGGGTGAGAGACATACCAACTGGAATAACTGCCCCACCTTTAAAAATCGTCCCAAAGATATTGATAGGGTGCCCCTCCTCAATATCTCCTTTTTCAAAATTATCCGCAGACCCAAAGATCAGATAGAAAACTGCGAATGAAATAACCAAAGCCAACAACACTACTAAGTAGGGAAAGATGGACTTCATGGGGTTACTTTGCTTTACTCGGACGCCGTCACCAGCACCTTTTACTCCTGTACTCATGTCTCGCTAAGTCTATTTAAATAATTAAAAACCAAAAACTTATGCTACCAAGAGGTCCCAATTTCGACGACTTACGCCCTCCAAAATGGAAGCCCAATTTAAAATGAATATCAATAAAGACAAAAATTCAAGTGAAATTAAAGCAGCTTTTAGATTAGACACAGAGCATCCTATTCGAGATCATAGCATTTTTAACCAACCAACTTCTTTGTCGGATAGCATTCTGCAGGTACCCCGTGGTAGGTTTTTCTTGCTTAGGGGACCCAACTTAACCCTGTCAAGAGCCTCCACCGAGTAGCCATAGTACTCAAATAAACGTCTAACAACCCGGTTGCGTCCGCTGTGGATCTCGACTACCACCTGAGTCGTCATTCCATTCAGATAGTCGATCGTGTCCACAGACATCTTCCCGTCCTCTAACTGGACCCCTCTCCTCAAGGCATCCAAATGCATTTCGGAAACTTCTTTGTCCAAACGGATATGATATATTTTAGAAATATTATTGGAAGGATGCGTCAACTTAGCAGCCAGTTCTCCATCGTTGGTGAACAGTAGTAAACCAGTCGTATTACGGTCTAGTCTCCCTACCGGAACCACCCGGACTTTGGTATATTTATCTACAATATTCATCACAGTTCTCCTGCCCAGGTCATCCTTCACCGTACTGATATGATTTTTTGGCTTGTTCATGAGAAGATATACAAACTTCCTGATCCTCAATACTCTTTGATCATATAGCACAGTATCTTTGGAGAGATCTGTTTTATAACCCAACTCGGTCACGATCTTGCCATTAACCTTGATCCTTCCAGCGGCAATTAGCTCATCCGCCTGCCTACGGGAACAGACTCCCGACATTGCAATGAACCTATTCAAACGCATAGGTTCAGCATCAATCAGTTGGGGTTGCTTCTTAAGCTTCAATTCCTTTTTCAATATCTGTTTTTCTTTCCTCCGGTCATTCTTTTTCTCTGCTTTAGGGCTGCTTTTCGCACCTTTGAATTTGTCGAAGTTCCCTTTGCTAGCCATGCCCAGTTGGCCCTTTTTCGGTCTTTTAGTCATAATCTATTTATCTGCCTGAGGAATGTTACCAGAATCATCCCCTGTTCCACCATCAGTCTCTTTTAAGTATACTTTTAATTGCTCCTGAAAGGTTTCTTCATCAATACTTACTTCCTCTAGCTTGGGGAGATCCTTCACATCGTTCAGACCAAAATACTCCATAAAATAAGCACTGGTCCCATAAATCAATGGTCGCCCAGGCGCATCGGATCGGCCGAGAATTTCAATCAACTGACCATCCAGTAGCTTTTTAACCACATAATCACAGTTTACCCCCCTTATAAATTCTAGCTCAGTTTTAGTCACTGGTTGACGGTAGGCAATGATGGAAAGCGTTTCCAGGCTTGCTCTGGATAACTTCCGGTTGTTTTTGTCCAGAACTGCCTGCCGAACATAAGGATAAAAAATCCGCTTGGTATAAAATTGATAGCCGCCATTGATACGCTGTAGCTCAAAAACATACGCTTCAGAACTGTATTTCTCAGTTAACTTTTTTAATATATTTTTTAACTCAAAATGGGTCATTTCCAGCTCGTTGAATGCTTCAGCTTTCCATAGATCAAGAATCTGGTCAGGCCGTAGTGGCGAATCCGAAGCGAAGATCAAGGCTTCAATGATTTGTGAGTTGCTGAGCATTAGGGCAAAAATACAAGCTTATTGGATAGGCTCTATATAAGCAAAGTCAAAAGATAGGATCATAACAATATTAATTTTGTCTAGCGGTAGAATCACCCGGGAAAAGAGGTTTCCAGAAATCGCTTTTGGGAGACGGTTCTGAAACTCACCCTTTTAATCGTCATAGAGGATTATCTGCCCTGAGCTTCATCCAATAGTGGTTAATCACATGATCACTCTCCGGCTAGAATATTTTGATATCGTTCCTGATCTCGAAGAACTTCAACTGCTGTTACCAGATCAGAATCAATGTCAAACGAAGCCTCAATTTCTCCCTCTTTGAAGAAAAACCTGTTTACGATCTCTGTTTTAAGAAGATTTGAAATCTCTCTGCGAAAATCATCTAAATCTGAGGTCTTTTCCTCCTCTAGCTTTTTTTCGATCGCTTCAAGCTCAAGGCTTAAATCTTCAAGGTATGCTTCGTCTTTCATCAACTCTTTGAGCTTCTCAAACTCTTTTTCTGTTTTGGTTTCAAAACTAAATTCCTTTTCCTCACAGAATTCAAGAAAACTATCATAAATCTCGTCCGTGATCTGAAAATCTCTCGGGCTTCCAATCGATTTTCTGGTGTTACGGAACTGGTTAGCGTAGTCAAATATAAAGTTTTGACGAACCAGTTCCTGGGTCACGGTATGGTAATTGGGAAGAGGAACTTGAATATCTGGGTCAATACCCCCTCCGTCATAAACCAGCCTGCCGTTAGCCGTTTTGAATTCCCTCTTGAGGCTATCCGGTACTTTTCCAACTGATCCATCTAAATTTCGGCTGGCATAATCAATTGCCTGGATGCAGCGTCCGCTAGGCGTATAATATTTAGCTGTCGTAACCTTCAATTGAGAGTTATAGCTTAACGGTCTAGTTGTTTGTACCAGCCCTTTTCCAAAGCTCCGTTGCCCTATAATTACTCCCCGGTCAAGATCTTGCATGACCCCGGATACGATCTCCGAAGCAGATGCTGAACGCCTATTTATTAACACCGCCAGTGGGATACTTGTATCAACCGGCTTTTGACGTGCATTGTAGGTCTTTAGTGATCCTTCAATCTTGCCCCGGGTTTCAACGATCTTTTCACCTTGCCCGATAAAAATATTGGAAATATCGATGGCTTCATATAACAACCCTCCTGGATTACCCCGCAAATCAAGTACAACCCCCTTTAGATCAGGATTATTCTTTTTTAGCTCTTGGTAAGCAGCTTTGACCTCTCCAGAAGCACCACTTGTAAAGCCAGTAAGTGAGATATAACCTATATTCTTATCGATCATCCCATAATAGGAGACATTGTCAATCTTAATATCTTCTCGAATGACATCCACCACCATCGATTTGTCGACACCCTGCCGCTCAATAACCAAACTGACCTTGGTCTTCGGCTGTCCTCTTAGTAAGTCCCGAACGTCAAGCGAGTTGTAATTATCAAAGGTGATTTTTTCATTGTCGATCTGAATGATGACATCTCCAGCACGCAATCCTGCCTTATCAGCGGGTCGATCTTTGTACGGCTCTGTAATCATTATCTTCCCATCCCTCTTCCCAACTATAGCACCGATTCCTCCATACTGGCCTGTGCTCATAAATCGATAATCCTCAATCTCACTAGCAGAAATATAGTTAGTATAAGGATCAAGCGAATTCAACATCGCATCAATACCGGTCCGCATAAACTCGGTGGGGTCAATATCCTCTACGTAATAGGTGTGTATTTCCCTGTAAAGTTTCCCAAAAATGTCCAGGTTTTTAGATATCTCAAAGTAGTTTTCCCCAACATTCTCATGAGGAATAAATCCTAAGGAGGCGATCATAAAGATCGGTACGAAGAGTAGCAGCCACCGCTTCCTTCTTTTATACTGGCTCATTTGATTTTGCTCTATTTTATCTCCTAATACGCATTTAAGAAGAAAAGATTGTCTTCCTAGAATATAGAAAAACAAGCTCTTCCAAAGACTGTATTAAATTCAAGATCAATCCATCTTAAATTGTGCCGCCCATTTAGGGTCTATGGCTTTCATGGAATTTCCCAACTCGGGTTGAAGTGCGTAAGAATCAAACTCTAGTGCGACCTTTGCCAAAGTTTCCCGAATAGTGGGTGTATCTCTAAATCTATGGATGTTAAGCAATCCCATGCGCTGAATTTTTTCTCCAAAATGGCCGGATATTGCTGCCAGGGCTACTTTCATAAATCTATCTCTTGGCATTCCAATCAAAGCCATGACTGTTGCAGTCAGGTCTTCTTCAGCTAGTCGGTCCAAGTCAGATACCAAGTTAATCCCTTTGTCATCAAGGAAATCTACTAAACCATTCAAGTCTGATGTTTCCATAGGGTCTGGTTGAACAACATCGATTTCTTTTTTGATTATCTCCAACCAGTTTACGCAAGGGCTTTCAAACATGGTCCCTTGTCCCAGCAGCAAGCCCCTTTTCAAGGCTTTTGTTGCCCAAGTGTAAAAAAGGAGTTCATCTTCACCTTCGAATGATTTTGCCAATGCAGCCCCCATGCCAGTATAAATGGCTGGATCATTTTCAATGTGTCTAGCCACTTCAGCGTAAACCAGGGCTGATGACAAATTGCGACCGCTACGTTGAAATACAAACGCAGCTTCTTTCAATAAAGATTCGGGTGTTGCTTCCATACTATTTTCTGTTTTAGCTTGGCTATTTAATACATCACGGGCCTTTTCACAAATGAAAATCCAATTCGACCGAGGTGCCTCATTTTTGGTTCAGACAGACCCGAATGGTTTAGGATGGATTTTACATATTAATTATTAGATTATTAGGGGTTTTCCAAGATAGATGGTAACAAACGGCAAAATTTTAAAATATCTTTAGGCATGCTTTCATAAGACGGTTCATTACAGCCAACCCCAGACCTGTACTTGAAACTCCTTCTACAAGGATTACATCTATGGGTAATTCGTCAAACTCCCTTAGTATACGAAACAGATTATGGGCCATCTCAGATATGGATTTACCTGCAACTTTCTGGACCTCTATTCCAGGGACAGGCTTCCTGTCAATAGTGATCACCCCCACACGTTTCCCTTCATTTTTTAGTTCCGCTGCCAGCCCTATCATTTTCCCAAGTACGGCCTTCTGATCACCTTTGAGTAATATCAAATCCGCTTTTGGTGAATAATGTTTGTACTTCATCCCAGGCGCCAAAGCTTCTACCACTTCAGATAATTCTTCCTGCACTACCTGATGCTCCACGACCTCACCCAGTACATCCCGAAGTTGCTCTAGGGTTATACCTCCCGGACGGAGTAAAGTAGGAGGATCTACTGTTAGATCCAACACCGTAGACTCCAATCCTATGTTGGTATCTCCTCCATCAATAACTAGATCAATCTTACCCGAAAGATCGCGTATAACATGGGATGCTTGAGTCGGGCTCGGCTTACCAGATATGTTGGCGGATGGTGCTGCAATCGGTACCCCTGCATACCGAATCAACTCACGGGCGATGCGATGGTCTGGTACTCTGATGGCGACAGTGTTCAGGCCAGCAGTAAGTATGGAAGGAATCAGTTCGGAACGTGGCAGGACGAGGGTCATGGGGCCTGGCCAAAACCTTTTCATAAGCGTGATCGCTAGATCAGAAATTTCCGAAACATACGGGTAAACCTCCGATAAATCTGAAAGATGAAGAATCAAAGGATTGTCCTGAGGCCTACCTTTTACATAGAATATCCTCCCAATAGCATCAGGATCCAAGGCATTTGCTCCCAGCCCATATACCGTTTCCGTAGGAAAGGCAACTAGGCCACCCGAACAAATTGTACTCCCTGCGTCCTCCATGATATCAGGGTTTGGATTGGACGGATCAACTTTTTGAACTCTCGTTTCCATACCAACTTGAATGCTGAGACATAAGCTAAAAATAAAAAAATCTGTTTTTAAACCTGTACTTTGGACAATTTACACAGACTATCTAGAGATATGACCGAACTATTGTAATTTAGTTTGTATGTCACAACGTTCCAGTATATTTGACATGATAGGTCCTGTCATGATAGGTCCATCCAGTTCTCATACCGCCGGAGTTGTCCGCATTGGCCGGGTCGCAAGAAAGTTACTTGGAGAACCCGTTGATTCAGTTGTGGTCACATTCTACAACTCATTTTCAAGGACTTTCGAGGGGCATGGTAGCGATAGGGCCGTAATTGCGGGCCTACTCAACATGGAAACTGATGACGAGAGAATAAAAACAGCATTTGATGTTGCTTTGGAGGCAGGTTTGACGTACAAATTCAAGGCTATTACCAATGCCTCTGCTCTTCACCCTAATACAATCAGGATTGCTGCTTTCTCAGGTGGGTCTTCTTGTGAGATCATCGGAATTTCTCGAGGTGGTGGTTTGGTCTCAATTATAGAGATCGATGGTTTCAGGTGTAACTTCACTGCCCAGCGACATACGCTGATTATTACGGCACAGGATATCCCGGGCTCTATTTCTTTCGTGGCAACTGTCCTTTCTCATGAAGCATGCAACATAGCAACTATGACCGTCGACCGGCAGGGAAAAGAACAAACTGCGAAACTGGTATTGGAAGTTGATTCTGAAATTCGTGATACTACTGTTGATTTTATCTCCTCGCAAAAATGGATTGAATCCGTCGTATACATTCCTGATATCTCCATATGATTAGACTGTTTTCAATTCTTCTCAAGTACATCAGGTACTGTTCATTAGCTTATCCCCTTAAAGGAGTTATTCAGATACACGCTGCTGGCAGGACCCAGATTAAATAGCAAGTCCAAGACAGAAAGATCGGGGTGAAAGGTATCCCCAAATACGTGAAGGTAGGGACTGGAAGTAAACCAATCAGCTTGAGTAGGTCCCTTTGAATTGAATGCCCTACGGTAATCGGTCTGGTAGTGGCCGGAGCTGTGAAAAGAATCCGTCAATTGGATTTCAAAGTCAAGTTGAAGGATCTCCCGGAGTACCTTAATGATGGCCAGGTTATGGTCTACCAGTGATGTCCTTTTCTCTTTGAAGAAAGGCTCAAAATAATCTTCGTAGAATTCGAAATAAGGGGAAGAACGGTAAGCGCTGATGAGTGAAACCCAATGGTCACGCATCCATTTTCCATCGAAAAAAATTTCCCGCTTGCATATAATTGTATTTTCCTTCGCCTTTCGAATTGGAATGCTCAAGGTTAAAACTCTGTTGGAAGACAGGATACGCATCCGGTTGAAGTAATTTTGCTTTTTATAGTATTCCTGGGTCTCAAGCAATAGCACCCGTTCCTGAGCCGCAGCTGCGAACCACGAAACAGGTGGGAAATAGTAAATGGGAAAAACATTCATTCACTTCAAAGTTTAAGGTGAAAGAATCTAATTTCTTCTTTTCAGATTTAGGAGAAGAGAGAAGATCAGAAAAAGCCAGGGTACCCCATGTATAAACACATCGAAGACGTAGGTAGCTTGCATAGGAAATTCTCCACGAGTGATCCACCGAATTTTTTCCCATATATGGGGTTCAGGGGTAAAGGGGGCCAACCCTAAGGTCAGGGACGCGAGCAGGAAGAGCATCCATCTACGGCGAATGATGTCAATCATAGTTTTAAATTAGCGTCCCCACCTTTTTTACACGTGCTTTACAGCCAAATTTACAGTTTTATCACCCGTAGTATGAATTAATCTGCTGATACAAAAAATATGCTTCGGGTTCTATTATTGGTTTTTCAATTGCCGCAGTAGTAGCCGGGGCCGAGACCTTTGTGGACATTGAATAGTTCGGCTATGAGGAAATTTGTTGACTAGACGAACCAGATATGCGGGATCACTTCCCTGGAATTGGTCTCTTTTGATGGGAAAAGGCTTCGAGGCAGCTTTGATCGGGGAGATGGAAAAGCAGCAATTCATATGGTCAGTGCCTGGGCGAGCGGCAACAAATTGTTGTTGAGCCAATATGTGGAATCGAGAAACAAAACCGCTAAATGCATTTATGTCTTTATCCACTGGCTGGAGGGGTCAGGCTTATACACGGATTGATCAATAACACATGCAAAAGGCGAAGTTGTTTGTTTTGGGGCTGGAGATAGAAATTCTGAATGCCATCCGCTTTACCACAGGTTGTTAAATATGAACGGCCTTCAAGGTTCATCTGCTTTGGGAGGTCTCATCACTGCGTGCTTCATCTCCACTGAAGATGACGACCGCGACCTCTCCAGCGATGCAAGAATACTTCAGGTACGAAGGTTCTTTTCTCAATGTATCCAGTTCGAAGTGTTGATCTATGTGAAGAAGGGAGATTTGTTAAAAACAGGAGGATTAACAAATCCATATACTTATGGAACCAAAGTAAGAGGGCCGAATGGGCGGTGACGGAGTGAGGAAAAAAAAATTAAAACCGCAGAGCCACCATTAATTAGTTGTACTGCGGTTTTGATTTATTCTATCCTGAAAGATCCAAGAAACTAAATAGGGCTTTCAGGCTCCTTGCTTTTTGCGTTTTTTTGGATCGCCTTCTGCCAAGCCCGCCGCGAACAATTGCATCGCAGGATCTTCCTTCAACTGAGTGACCTCCGATCTTCCATTGACAGCACAGCCTGCAACTTTTTGAGTTGAGTAACCTGTGGACTGTTGTTGGCGGCTTCCTGAAGAGCTTTGAGCTGCGCTACCCTCGGACTGCCACTTGCTACGCTGCCGGTGGATTCGAATTGGGCGGGGCCTGAGGGAGCAGGAGCATGTTGAGACTTTTCTGAGGAACTTACTTTTGAGTGTACCATAACTTAAATTAATTTGAGTGAACTACCGTATTGAGGTTCTCAAAACGGGAAAATGTACAAAACAATTTTATAGGCAATTAGCAAATTAAGATATTGTTTCTAGTGTCTCGCTCTGAAAAAGAAATGCTGAAAGATCAAGTCAATGAACAAGGAAACTATGTCCGTCTGGGCCCGGAAGCCATGTTTTCTAACCTGGAAGTGCTCGCTTTGTCCCTTGTCAGTGAAGCTCTATCCATTGATAGTAACACCTATTCTGTTCGGAAAGCTCAATGCTGAGTACTATCAAGACTTTCCCGATCTTAAAACCGCAGTCGATATAACGTGTGTTGTCAGGCGCTATTTCCTGGAATCGTGTTATCTGTAGACTTGATCGACCATCAAAACTCTCTGGATTTCTGTACCTTTATGTTAAGTTTATTTTATTAATCGTGTTATTGTTCCCCAAGCGACTGTAATTAGGTGCATATCGCTTCCGGAAATCCGGGTTAAATCTTTAGACTATGTGCATGAATACTCTCTCAAAGCACCTCATAGGTTTCCTTTTTACATTCTGTTGGACATTTTTGCCTGCTCAGGAGCTTATGTACTATGTAGATATGTGTCCCTTCTATGATCAGGAGGGGAAACCCTATGTAGAGTTTTATTTGGATATTGAGACCAAGAGTATGCTTCTGGAATTGAAGGGGCCAGGTAGTTACTCGGGCGAGGTGGAAGTCCAACTTCTGGTCAATGACCAAAATGGCATCTTGGTGTACGAAAGGAGCTATGTACTAGCAAGTGAGACAATTTCCGATACTTCCACTAGTGAAAAAAAATTTGGAACCATGGACATCCGACGGATTAGCCTTGAGCCCGGAAGATATGTTTTTACTGGTCACCTGAAAGACAAAAACCTGCCAGACGCAAAACTGCACAAGTTTGTCCGTGAATTTGAACTGGAAACTCAGTCTCAAAACTTTTGCAGTCTAAGTGGAATCGAGTTTATACAGTCCTTTAGGAAATCTGAGGTAGGGCAGGGACACCACAAACATGGCTACGAGATCCTCCCTCTGGTCACCAATGGTACTTACATCAATGCCGATTCGTTGAATTATTATCTGGAAGCTTATCATACTGACCGTGAGTCAGAAGATGTTTTCTTCGTCAATACCTACCTTACCATGGCCAATTCAGAGTCAAAGCTTCCCGGGGCTCAAAAGATTACACGGCAAGCGGTCGGGCCCCTGTCTTTGATCCAGGGAGGATTTGACATCAGTAATCTCCCGTCTCAGAGCTACTACCTCCAAATTGAGCTTTTCAATAAACAGCAAAAGCCGATTGCGAAGGGAAAAAAGAAGTTTTTCCTCTCAAATTCCCGGGTGAAGACCCCGGTCTCCGTTACCGAAACCCCCTACGATGAAGTATTCAACCTGGACGATGAAGAGTTGGATTATTATTTGAATACCCTCTATCTTATTTCGACCCCTACGGAAGCAGAGTTTGCTAAATCCTTGAGTACAATTGACCAAAAGAAAAACTTCTTCGTGAACTTTTGGGCCAGGCGAAGAAAGTCATCCTCTGACAGTCCGGGCAAGCCATTTATAGCACACAAGAATCGAATTGAATACGGCAACGATCACTTCAAAGCTGCACACCTCGAAGGATGGCGCACTGACCGTGGACGGATCTTTTTAGTAAATGGTCCTCCTAATGATATCGAACGCTTCCCCAGCAGTAACACCAATTATCCTTATGAGGTATGGCGTTACGACAAGATCAAGACCCAATCCAATGTGATGTTCGTTTTTTACAATCCCAATTTAGCAGTTGATGAATACATGCTTCTGCATTCTAATCTTCTCGGTGAGATTAGCAATCCCCGCTGGCAGTACGAAGTTGTTCGGACTGTCACGCAAGGCAACTTTGACAACAACAAACTGTTTGATGATTATAGTAACGGACAGGGCCGCTAATCAATCCCATATTATTTATCTTCGCAGAAAAAGTGGTTTAATATGAGTAAGCATGGGCGGGTGTTAGTCGCAATGAGTGGAGGACTTGACAGTACAGTTACCGCCGTACTGCTGCATGAGCAGGGATACGAAGTGGTCGGTTTAACAATGAAAACCTGGGATTATGCCAATTCCGGAGGCAGTAAAAAGGAAACAGGTTGCTGTAGCCTTGATTCGATCAACGATGCCCGCATGGTGGCAGTTGATGTGGGTTTTCCCCATTATATCATTGATATTCGTGATGAATTTGGTGATTTTGTTATCGATAATTTCGTGGAAGAATACCTTGCAGGTCGTACACCAAATCCCTGCGTACTCTGCAATACACATATCAAATGGGATGCGCTTCTCCGACGCGCGGATAGGATGGACTGCGAATTCATTGCTACTGGTCATTATGCCCAAGTGCGCATGGAAAACGACCGCCATATCATTTCACGTGGAGTCGATTCCAATAAAGATCAGAGTTATGTTCTTTGGGGACTGAAGCAAAGCAGTCTGGCCCGAACTATTTTTCCCATGGGAAAATATCAAAAGCCTGAGATTCGAGAGATGGCTCTAGAAATGAGCTATGATAACTTGGTCAAGAAACCTGAGTCTTATGAGATCTGTTTCATTCCGGACAATGATTACCACGGTTTCCTGAACCGTCGCGTAGAGGGTTTAGAAGAAAGCGTTGCCAACGGTAATTTTGTGCTTGCAGATGGTACCGTTGTTGGCCAGCACAAAGGTTATCCGTATTACACTGTCGGGCAGCGTAAGGGAATTATCCCCATGGGGGAACCCTACTATGTAACAAAAATTGACTCAGTGAATAATACCGTTCAAATCGGCAAGGAGGATGAACTATTGGATCGAAAGATGCGGGTCCGAGGAGTGAATTTAGTGAAATATCCTAAGTTGTCACCTAATATTCAGTCTTTAACTAAGGTAAGATACAAAGATAGTGGCAATATGAGTACCATTCACACGGTGGATGAAAACCAGGTAGATGTCATCTTTCATGAGCCAGTAAAGGCTATTGCTCCAGGTCAGAGTGCTGTTTTCTATGAAGAAAATGATGTTCTGGGAGGGGGATGGATCAAATCAGTGGGTTAGACTGATCAATTGCAGAAAAGCAATAGCACTATTAGAGTTTTCTGGTAGCGCAAAACCCCAGGGATTGTCAGGACTTGTGATGAAGCTTTCATTCACAGTCCAGTCTGGTCATCCAAAAGTTATTGAAGCCTTTCCCAATGATCAGGTTGATCTTTTGTTGCTGGGCCAGTTCGAGGACAGAAAGAAAATTAAATACACAATAGAGTTTGGTAGGTTGGTCCATAATAAAAGAAACGAAGTCAATCCTGGCTCTTTTCTCCAAAGACTTCAAGATGGTTTCTTTACAACCTTCAACAGTGTAAGGATATTTTCTAATGACGTGTTTGGGCCGAGCCATGCGGTCTTCGCGCTTTTCCCAGATACGCTTGAAAGTCCGCATGATTGAATAGAGATCGATCCCTATCAATTCATCTTCCGGGTACTCTGACTCTAGGAAAAGCTTCTCTTCTTTTCTTGCAAAGGTTCGTTTAAAATATTCTCCTGCCTCTTCTTCCATTCTTTGCAGGTCTTCCTGCACTGCTTTGTACTTCTTGTACTCGATCAGGCGCTGCACCAGTTCCATACGTGGATCGACCTCTTCCCCACTTTCATCAAGGTCTGGTCTGGGAATGAGCATCTTCGCCTTGATGTGCATCAAGGTACTGGCCACGAGAATAAATTCGCTGGCGACTTCGATGTTCATCCTCTCCAGATGGGTAATATAATCAAGGAAGTCCTGGGTGATGGAAGCGATGGGAATGTCGCAGATATCCAATTCATCCCGTTCGATAAAAAACAGCAAGAGATCAAAAGGACCCTCAAAGACGGGCAGGTGAATGCGGTATGTATCTTGTTCTATTGCGAAAGCCATATTCGGGGCCTTGACGACAGGTCAAAAATGACACCTTATACTCTGTTGAAAAAGCATGATTTATGCACATTTACACGAATAAAGATATCTTTGCAGCCATGAGTCAGGAACAGAAAACCATCAAACGCCGTATGGTCACATCGGCGCTACCCTATGCCAACGGCCCCATCCATATCGGCCACTTGGCAGGAGCCTACTTACCTGCAGATATTTACGTTCGCTACTTGCGCTCTATGGGGGAAGACGTTGCTTTTATATGTGGTACCGACGAACATGGTACGGCCATTAATATCAAAGCGGTTGAAGAAGGTGTCTCACCTCAGAAGATCGTCGATAAATACTATGAAATGATCAGAGATGCTTTCACCGCCTTCAATATTTCCTTTGACCATTTTTCCAGAACTTCACGTCCCATCCACCATCAAACAGCCCAGGAATTTTTCCTGAAATTCCATAATGAAGGCAGTCTTATCCAAAGGGAAACGCAGCAGATGTACGATGAGGAGCAGAAAATGTTCCTCGCAGATCGCTTTGTGATCGGAACCTGTCCCAACTGTGGTCACGAAGAAGCTTATGGTCATCAATGCGAGAACTGCGGGAAAGATCTCAGCCCGGAAGAACTGATCGATCCACGTTCCAAGATTTCCGGATCGGTTCCGGTAACGAAAGAGACGACTCATTGGTTCCTTCCTTTGAACGAGTACCAGGAATTTCTCGAAGAATTTATCCTGGAAGACCACCAGGAATGGAAAATCAATGTCTATGGCCAATGCAGATCTTGGTTGCAGGACGGACTTCAACCTCGATCGATCACCAGGGATCTGGATTGGGGGGTTAAGGTTCCCCTGCCAGAAGGCGAAGGAAAGGTCCTTTACGTATGGTTTGATGCTCCGATCGGTTATATCTCAGCGACCAAAGAATGGGCAAAGACAAATGGAAAAGACTGGAAACTCTACTGGCAGGATGAAGAAACGGCCCTTTACCACTTCATCGGCAAAGACAATATTGTATTCCATTGCATCATTTTCCCAGCTATCCTCAAGGGACATGGAGACTATATCCTCCCCACCAATGTACCGGCCAATGAATTTCTCAACCTTGAAGGCCGGAAAATATCAACTTCCAAAAACTGGGCCATCTGGATGCATGAATTCGCTGCGGAATACCCGGATCATATTGACGCCCTTCGTTATGTCTTGACTGGGATCATGCCTGAAACCAAAGATTCAGAATTCACCTGGGCCGATTTTAAAGCTCGCAATGACAATGAGTTAGTAGCTACTTTCGCCAACTTTATCAACCGGGTCAAAGTACTCACCCTAAAGCATTTTAAGGGAGTTCCGGCACGCAACACATTGAATGAAACTGAGCGTACTTTGGTGAACGACCTCTACGCCAATGTTAATGCTGCGGGATATAATATCTCCAATTTTCGTTTTCGTGAAGCACTGAACGATATGATGAAAATCGCTCGCCTGGGAGACAAGTACCTCAGTGACACGGAGCCCTGGAAGCTGATCAAGACAGACATAGCTGCTGCAGGTCATGTTTTAAATATCGGTTTGAATATTGCAGCAGTCTTGGGTGTCGTCGCGGAACCATTTATGCCCTCGACATCTGCCAAGATATTCGATATGCTTCAGATTACCCCACTGAGTTGGAAAGATCTGAAAGAATTGGATTTCGTTTTCGAGGGACATTCATTGAAGAATATTCCGCATTTATTCCAGAAGATTGACCCCAAGATGATCGAACATGAGATTGAGAAATTGAACAGTGACGGTCCCGGGGAACCAGCATCCTCAGAAGTAGAAAAGGTAGTGGTGGAGCCTTCAAAACCGGAAACCTCCTTTGATGATTTTCAGAGTATGGATATTCGCGTAGGTACGATCTTGGAGGCAGAACCTATGAAGAAGACAGATAAGTTACTGAAGCTTCTGGTGGATACCGGGATCGACCGGCGAACCATCGTGTCGGGAGTGGCCAAACACTATACCCCGGAAGAACTCCTACGCAAGCAGGTATTGGTACTTGTGAATCTAAAGCCTCGAAAGATAAGAGGAGTTGAATCAAGGGGGATGATTTTGTTTGCAGAAGACCTCGACGGAAAACTTTACTTGGTGAATCCAGAGAATTCCATACAAAACGGAGCTTCGGTTAACTAAATTAAACTGCATGATAAGGGGACGTATCACTTATACACTTATTGGATTTATAGAGGTCTTTTACTAGTTACATATATCTGTAAATGCCACATAATGAGGGTTTAACAATAAACATATTACCTGTTTTATTGCAGAAAAGAGCTAGTAAGCGTATATTTGCAAACATTTCCTGAACCTGGAAGTCGGAAAAATTGACGGATATCATAGCGATTAATAAGACTTATTCACAGCATGCCCATTATAAGTAGATTTAAAGATCAAGCCAGGACCTATTACGACGAAAGTAAGGTCAAAGAGCGAAAGGCTGTTTCCTATGAATCGCCTGCGAAGGGTTATTCCACTGTATACCAGTGGTCCTTTATCGTTAGCCTAAAAGGGGGCTTAGTTGAACCTCATGTTCACAAAGGGTTTGAAATCCTGACCTATGTCATTCAGGGAGAAGTTGAGCAAGAAAGAGAAGAGGGTGGAGAGTGGGTAAAACTCTCGAAAGGGGATATTTCTGTTCTTAAATCCGGAAATGGATTGACACATTCAGAACGATACGCACCAGAAACCAAGGTTTTACAGGTTTGGCTTGATCCGGATTTTCGCCGTAGTTTACAGCGGCCATCTGTTTTCAATGTATATGAAGCCGAAGATTTTGAGATTGAAGACTTCAATGGCATGAAGCGGGTTGATTTTTGTAGCGATGATGCTCCCTTGTGGACTGCTACCAAAGTCCAACTAGACCGTTTTGACTTTGAAGCTGGCCAATTCTCTCTTGAAATAGCAAGTGGAACGATCCTCTCCTTCGTAGTAATCTCTGGAACCGTTACTGTCGATGAGGAAAAGCTCGGGGTGGGAGATTATTTTCAGGTAAATGGATCCGGCAATATTCAGTTTTCGTCTGATGGACCAGGATCTGTTTTTGCCGTCAATACCCCTCAGGAAGCCGGATATCGCACCTATACCGATCAACTTCAACTTTCATCATGAGTCTGGAAGAAGAACTTAGGGTTTCGAAATTCAAAAGTTCCAAGCACCGGCTTATCGTTAACCTTCTGTACACCCACAATTGGATGACCTCTCAAATGCAAGTTATCTTCAAGAGGCACGGGGTTACCAACCAGCAGTACAATATTCTCAGGATATTGAGGGGAAGCAATCCAAAACCTTGTACAATTCAACTCCTGAAGCAAAGGATGTTGGATAAACAACCCGATGTCTCTCGCCTGATAGACCGGTTAGAGGCCAAAAGTCTGGTTTCTAGGACGATCAACCTGGAAGATCGGAGAAAAATGGACGTGATCATCACGGAAAAGGGTCTTGCTTTGTTGAAGGAAATGGACCCAGCCGTTTCTGGATTTGACGATGTCTTTGCCGGACTGGCCGATGAAGAAGCTGATCAAATAAATAAACTTTTGGACAAAGCGCGAGACTATTTCAAGGATTGACCTAACCACAAACCTCTCAATCTGAAATTATTTCTTAGCATGACAAAAAAGTATATCATTCCTCAACTTTGCAAAGGTCATTGTGTAATTCTTGGTCTTTCCGTTTGGGTAGTTGAATTTTATGTCTAAAATGTACACATCTCCTTTAACTCCCTTTACAATCTTGAAATTATCAGCATGCCACAGTGCAGACCTTTCCAGGTGGTGAGCTAACTTATTCAAAGAGAGTTCTGCGAAGACGTCTTCATGCGGATCCGATAAATTGAGCTTGTCCTGGTAATCCCGGTCAGGGTCACCGCCTGTGTAGACCATCATTTTCCCAAAACCTTCGTAATGCTTCCTTTCTACCAAATCCATCAATTGACTCAGCCTCTCCCGGCACTGATTTTCTATAATAACTTTCTGCTCAGCTGTGTACTGAGCTTTGGTGCCTAAAACAAAGCAGGAGAATAACAAAAAGAAAATTATTCCGTGTTTCATGATCCTCTTCAGGGGTAAAAATCCTCAACAGGTTAACTAAGATGTAGAATTATCTTGGGTTTTCGAAATTCGGCCCCGAATTATTTATAAATCATTGGCTGACCTTCTGATTCCGGCCCGAATTTGGTTGCAGAGCTACTGGGTCTTATATTGGCTATTGTAAATCCGCTCATCAGTGAAACCTAAAAAATGAAATGAAGAATCTTTTTTTACTGGCTTTTATAGGCATCTTCTCGACTACCGCTGTTTTCGGAAACGGAGGAGAATCCTTTTTTACCAAGGCGGACGCCTTCTTCAAAGCTAATGTTTCTTCCTCAGGAGGTGTCTACTACGCATCTGTCAAAGCCGACCCAACTGCCCTGAACTCCCTGGTCGATGACATCGCCAGCTATCGGTTCAGTTCTCAAAGTAATAACACCAACAAAGCCTTCTTGATAAATGCCTACAATATTCTTGTGATCAAAAATGTAGTTGATCATTATCCGATCACCAAACCGCTGGATGTCCCTGGTTTCTTTGATCAGAAAAAGTTTGATGTTGGGGGGATGTCCCTGACCCTGTCCGATATTGAAAACAAGAAAATTCGCCCGGTTTACAAGGATGCCCGGACCCATTTTGTTTTAGTGTGCGCTGCCAAGAGCTGTCCTTCCATTGCCAACTACGCTTTTATGCCTTCTAAGTTAGAAACTCAATTGAGTGTGCGTACCCAAGAGGCCATGGACAATAGGAGCTTTATCAAGGTAAATGATGAAAACAGGACGGTTCGGATCTCTCAAATATTTGAATGGTATGCCGATGACTTCAAAGCCGAAGCCAGGAATTTTGTCACTTACATCAATAAATACCGTTCTACCCCCATCCCAGAGAACTATAAGCTTAGCTTCTATACCTACGACTGGGCGTTGAACGAAAAAAAAAAGTAGATAAGCCAGAACCTCCGAATACACCAGCTCCCGGTTCAGGGTCTTGGACCACAGAAAAAGTTAATTCATCTGATCCACTTGTTTCTGAGAAGATCGGGTCATCCACCATTGAAGAGGTAGCTGCTAAAAGTAACGACCAAGTTGAAGTGACCAAGGATAAAGCTTTGGCCCGGGGGCAGACCAGCCAAATACCGCAAGAAGATCCTGAGGGATCGGCCAACGAAATCCTGGCCTCAGAGGGAGTTTCAGACTACGAAGCTGAAAGAAGTGTGGAGCCGAAGGGCAACCGTCTCCAGCTTTTTACACCTTCTTCAATGCTCCAGTGGGGACAGTTCGAAGCCAAATTCTTCCAGCAATTGTACACTCAAAAGGCCTTTTTTGATGTCAATGGGGATGCAGTTGATGAAAAATACCGAAGCAATTACTACTCAGGAATCGGGAACTTTGTTTTAGGTTACAACAGCCATCTCAACTTCGGAGTCGATTTTTGGGTGCAGTCCGTGTATCTTGATTCAACAATTGGTTCTCCATTCAATCTATTTTCCGGAAATCGTGGGCCGTGGGGACGGACAGCATTGACCGCAATAGGTCCTAAAGTGAAGTGGCAACCCATTTCCAGTCTGAACAACTTCACTGTGCAGAGTTCATTTCTCTTGCCTATTGCCAAAAATTCTGAAGGTGAGTATGTAGACGGTCAAATCATTGTGCCCTATCTCGCTACAAAGAATTACCTGTGGTGGACCCAAGTTTTCTATACCAATAATCTTTCTGCCAAGCTCCAACTATTCGCTGAGGTTGACTTCTACTGGAACATTGACAGGCGCTTTGACCTTCTGCAAAGTGGTTTTATTGCTATTCCTGCCACCTTATTCCTCAGTTATTTCCCTACTTCCAAGATTACTTTCTACACCAACAGCCAATTCTGGCCGACTTTAGGGGAAGGTGTTGTTTCTACCTGGTGGTGGCAGGCAGGACTCGGAGGAAAATACCAGTTTAATCAGAATTTTGATCTAGAATTGAGCGTTGGGAGGTTCCTTGCTGGTAGAGGCTCTGCTGGTCCGGCAACCGTCTTTAACCTTGGATTGAGGTTTGTTAAGTGGTGATGGGTTAGTTTAATCTGCCCTGGCTAATCCTAACTTATAGGTCTCAAGACACCGTTGCCGGGCAAATGAGTGTTCGACTATAGGTTCCGGGTAGGCAGAAGTACCATATTCGGGAACCCACTTTTGGACATATTTCATCTCTTTGTCAAATTTTCTTTGTTGCGAATAAGGATTAAAGATTCGAAAATATGGTGCTGCGTCTGTTCCCGTCCCTGCGGCCCACTGCCATCCTCCGTTGTTACTTGCCAGGTCAAAGTCGAGTAACTTACGGGCAAAATAAGCTTCTCCCCATCTCCAGTCGATGAGTAGGTGTTTGGTCAGGAAACTTGCGGTAATCATGCGGACCCGGTTATGCATGAACCCAGTTGCATTCAGTTCTCGCATTCCAGCATCTACGATGGGGTAACCAGTCGTTCCGCCACACCACCGCCTGAACTCCACTTCGTTATTTCGCCATTGAACGTGTTCATATTTGCTCCGAAAGGGATGCTCAGCAACATGTGGGAAATGACTCAGGATCTGAGAATAGAAATCTCGCCAAATCAGTTCGTTCAAATATGTTATACTCAACTTCTGAGCTTTCACTGCCTTTTCCCGGATGCTAATCGTTCCAAAGCGGAAATGGATCCCTAGACGCGAAGTTCCTCGAATTGCCGGAAAATTCCTGTTGTCTTTGTATTCCCGAATAAGCTTTTGGCTAACTTCTCTGGTGGGAATTTGGATTTCAGACCTTACGAAGCCTATATCTTCAAGTGTGGGTCCTGAAGAAGGTTGCAACTGGGCAAAGCTACTCCAATATTTTTCTGTGGGATATCCTTTGAGGAAATATGATAATGGGCCTTCTCCACCTTCTCTCAAGTCAGATTCAAGGCGTTTTTTCCATTTTCTGCTGTAAGGGGTGAAAACAGTATAGGGTGTTCCATCCGCTTTTACTACTTCATCACCGTCAAAAATTACGTGGTCTTTGAAATCTTGAAAGGAGATACCGTTATCCTCCAACAGGGAAGCAACCTGTGCATCTCGCTGAACGGCTGAGGGTTCATAATCCCGATTGGTAAATACGCAACCGATCTGATATTTGGTCAAGAGTGTTTTGAAGACCTCGACCGGGTCTCCATATTCTATCAACAAGGTACTGCCAAGCGCCTCCAGTTGATTCCGCAACTCTCCGATAGAATCAAAAATGTATGTCACCCTGGCATCGTTTCGATCAGGGAGGTGGTCTAATATTTTGCAATCAAAAATAAACAATGGTATTACCGGGTTTCCAGAATTCAGGGCATGGTAGAGTCCTGCGTTATCTTTCAGCCGTAGGTCTCTTCGGAACCAGAATAATGAATGCATGAGTAAATTTTTTATAGTTCCCAGTGTTAGAAACCTCACCACTCTAATTTTGTTGAATATCTAGCTGAAATAATAGAACATTTTTGGGGTTCTCAGGTTAGATGGATGAATTATACAACAGTACAATATGGAGCTTTCGTTGAAAATTGACCACAAAAACCCACAACTCACTCAGGTCGCTGAACAGCTGGGTACGAGGCGAGAGGGAAATATGGTGCGGCTTCCCAAGCAATATGGCCGGGGGTTTATCCGCCAGATGGCATTGCCGGGCGGTTTGTTGGTCCATCACTATCATCTTCAGCTCCGCCAACCACTCCTTATTCGCTCTCTCATTCTTAAAGAAGTCAAAACTTATCTGCTGAATATCAACCTTTCCGAGAGGCACTACCGGCAGATCGGGGAAGTTAACGTTGATGAATTGGGAGAATATTTACCAGATGGATGTCTGTTTTATTCTCCCGGCATGGAAGCTTTCGGAGAAAGTCCTGCCGATGAGCCAATAGATGTTGTAATTATTACCTTCCCTGAGGACTTCCTCAACTATTATGTAGGGTCTTTCCCAAATGAGGACGGTTTTACAAAGTTCATAAATAGCTCGCCCAAATTCTGTGTTTTTGAAGAATTAGATTATGGATTGGAAACTATGCTCCGAGAGATTATTGCTGACGAGGAGCCAAGTGCTTTAAAGAAACTGGAAGTTCACCTGCAAGTTTTGCAATTTCTCTTGGGAATTTTTAAAAAGGTTGGTCGCAGAAAAGAGGGCAGTTCTGCTTTACACCCAGAAGATCTAAAGAAACTATTCACGATCAGTGCAACTCTCAAACTGAGTTCTCGCGGCATCCCTCCATCAATTGACCAGTTGGCACGTGAAGCGGGAATGAGTGCCAGTAAGTTGAAGCGCGGATTCAAGCAAGTTTTTGGTATCCCCCCCTACCAATATTACTTGAAGGCTAAGATGTCCAAAGCGAAAATCTTGCTTCAATCGAAAGGGTTTGCTATATCTGAAGTCGGCCACCTCCTCGGCTACTCAAACCTCTCGAAGTTTTCACAAGCATTTAAAAAAGAGTTCGGGATGACTCCCAGACAATACCGGGGAACTATTGGTTCTTGAACTCTAAGCGCACTCTGTTTACACCTTGGTTTGGTTTAATTCCCAGGTTTGGTCCATATTGTAGGCAAAACTAAAATATTAAGAAGAAATGAGCATGTTGGTTGTTGGTTCCGTCGCATTTGATTCCATTGAGACCCCTTTTGGAAAGACAGACAAGATAATTGGGGGTGCCGCTACTTACATCTCGTTGGCAGCCTCTTACTTCCATAAGCCAATCAATCTGGTAGCTGTGGTTGGAGATGATTTTCCCAGATCGGACATTGAAACCATTCAAGACCATGGGATCGATATTGAAGGGCTGCAAATCAAGGAAGGTGAAAAATCGTTTTTCTGGTCCGGCAAGTACCACAATGATATGAACTCCAGAGATACACTGGAGACTCAACTAAATGTACTTGCAGATTTTGATCCAGTCATCCCGGACAGCTATCAGGATTGTCGCTTTCTTATGCTCGGCAATTTGGCTCCGGACATTCAGCGTACCGTGATCTCACGCCTGAAAAAGCGTCCTGAGTTAGTCATTCTTGATACCATGAATTTTTGGATGGATATTGCCCTAGATAGCCTTAAGCAGACTATTGCTATGGTAGACGTACTTACCATCAATGATGAAGAAGCTCGCCAGTTAAGTGGAGAATATTCACTGGTGACTGCAGCCCAAAAAATCATGGATATGGGACCTAAATTCCTCGTCATCAAAAAGGGAGAACATGGAGCCTTGCTGTTCCATGAAGACCGGATCTTCAGTGCCCCCGCGCTGCCACTGGAAGCGGTGTTTGATCCGACTGGTGCAGGAGATTCATTTGCGGGCGGATTTCTAGGATATATCTCCAGCACAGATGATATTTCCTTTGAAAACATGAAAAATGCAGTGATCATAGGGTCGGCTATGGCTAGTTTTACCGTTGAGAAGTTCGGGCCGGAAAAGTTGATTGGCCTGGATCGCAATGATATTGCAGATCGGATCAAGGCATTCCGTAGGCTAACACAGTTCACATTGGAATTGTCTGCGGTCCAGTAAAAGCTGCTAAACCCTACGTAGTTACTCTAAATTTGGCAAGTTTAGACTATTCCCTGTTAACTGGCTGAAACCAAATCATTTCAAAACTAGCTTCCTGGTTTCTGTAAATTCTCCAGAAGAAAGGCGCACAAAGTACATTCCTCTGGAAAGGTCAGAGGTATTTATCGTTATTCGGTAACTGCCAGCTGTCTGGTTTCCCCCTTCGATCACACGGACCAAATTACCAGTCATATTGTATACTTCCACCAACGCATTTGTCTGGCCGGTCAGCTCATAACTCAGCTGCACCTTATCATTGACGGGATTTGGAAAAAGCTTTACGGAGTTAAATACAGATGGCTTATCGAGGCTAACAATGCTGGTGTCCATGTAGTACACACTCCTGGTAGTATTGGGAGAACCACCGGCAGAAACTTCGCGGGTCTCAGTGTACATGACCGGTACTTTTATACCTTGCTCATACCATTCTATCTTGGTGAGGATCGTTTTGGAAGTTGCAGCGGGGAAAACCAATGAGGAGTCGGTGATTAAAGCGAAAGTCACGATTCGGTTGGTATTTGCGTAAACGAGCCCATTGGGGAGTTGTAAGATACCGTCTCCATCGAAAAGGGTGTTGTAATCACCATAGCGAAGAGCCGGACCGACCGGACCGCCATTGTAATTACTAGACATTGTATCCTGCTGAATGTCATTCAAATTCAGAGGGAACCTGTATACGGTCGGCTTTAATTGATAAGCAATAGGCGTATTGACCAGTGAAATATCTCCTTCAAGCACCATGCTATCGGCTGAAATGCTGTAGAATTGATAGATACCATCGGAGTAATTGTAGCAGTGGGTGGCGTTGGGAAAAGAAGCTCCTTCCGGGTGGGAACTGGGAGTGATGACATCCAGAGAAAGGTTAATACCATTCGCAGAGGCTGTGCTGAAATCCCATGTTTGACCGGAACCTCCCATACCTTCGTTGATCCCGGAAGTATCCAGGCCGATATATTGGTAGGAAGTGCCTACGCTGGGAAAATCAGCATCAGACATGGTAAATTGGGCAGCAGCAGGAACTGAAGCAACAATAAGTGTAATAAGTGCTGTAAGTTTTATCATCTTAGGATTATTGGATCAAATTTCGGTATTCAGAATTTAGCCCAATTAAATTACAGTTTTTTCCTCAATATATCTCAACGCGTAATAATCAGTTTTTTTACCATTCTTGAGTTCTCGTTTTCAAGAATATAGGGATAAACGCCTGGTGACAGGTTATTGGCATCATAATTGAAAGTATGTATGCCGGCATTGAGTTTCTGATGGTCTACTAAATGGCTGACTTCCCGGCCATTGAGGTCATAGACAATGAGTGTAAGTACTTCGGGGCGGTCCAGATAAAGCTTGAAAGTGGTGCTTTGGTTAAACGGATTCGGGTAATTGTCAATCCGGATGATTTTACTCAGGTCAACCGGCTCATTCTGATAAACAAATAAACCCCTTGGGGCATGGAGCATGGCCAACCCAGTATTCTGTAACTCAGTTTTCTTACCCAGAATAAATAAATCCCCACCAATAATCTCAAAATGAAATTCATCTGCAATTTGCCCTTGTGAACTGACTGCGACTTCACGCCAAATGGAATCCCGGTGCATTAGTTTTGTCCTGTCAAAGTTAAAGTTGTAATTGTAAGCGATCCAGACTTTGTCAAATTGATCAATGACCAGTTCAGTCGGACGACCGATATTGGAAACCTGACTGGAATCCACCACGGTATGTTCCCAAGTTCCAGCCGCGTTCTTTTCCGACAAGATCACCGCCGTGTTTTGTTCGTCCAGGAATGCAATCTTTGGCAAACCAGCAGAGTTCAGCTTCAAAGAACAAAATTTACCCACACCGGACGGGATCCGGGTATAGACGGTATCGATCATCCAGATGCGGGTCTGAGGATCGCGAAATGCGTACTTGAGCTGCAGACCGCTATCGTCGTAGTAGGCGATGTGAGGAACCTCACCATTCAGGGCAAGGCTGGGCCATTGGCCTACGTTGAGGGTATCACAGTCGACAGAGTCTGAAGTCCAGGCAGTACCGTTCAGGTGTCGGCTCTGGTAACGGAGACAATTCCGGTTTTCGTCGTAGTAGACACAATGTATTGTATCAAGATCTGAGATGGCAAGATCGGTAAATGTCGCATTGACAGAAGAGTCGACAATTTCATACTGCCAGGACGGACCGTTTTTGGTGGCAAGGCGTACATCCCCCGAGGAGCCGGCCGAATAGGCGATCAGAGGAGCTTGGGTTGAACTCAACGTGATGGAAACCGCATTTGCATTGGCCCCTGCAAGGGTCAATTCTTCAATGTTATAGCTCCAATTGTTACTCATCGCCCCGGTCCCATAGAAAAGCTTTCCACTGAATCCGTCATTGAAAGCTAAGTGTGCGACCGTATCCCCTGCGACTTGCACCACTTTACCGTCTAGGGATTGTCCATGGTTCTGGGAAATGGTAACCGTGTCTATGTCCCAATTTCCACCTGCCAGGCTTCTGTGGCACAACAATAGATGTTCATTGGCCGCATCAAAGAAGGCGACGTGAATAGAATCTCCATATATCCGAGCAGGAGACTGTGAAGCGGCTAACAATGGAAGGATAGTATCCTGAGTCCAGGTTAGGCCAGCGTCAACGGATTCCCACATACGGAGTTCAAACTCGCTGAGGTCTGCGTAGACTAAGTAAATACTATCGACTCCACGGGTGACAATATCGGTATAATTGCGATAGGTATAAGAGCCAGCCGTACCAAAGGAGTGGGTATAGACCGAATCGGGTTCCATGAATCTTCGGTAAATAAGTGTGTTCGTAAAAGTGAGACCAAAGAAATTGTCACCATAATTGAAAGAACTACCATATGCCATGTGGACATTGTTGTCACGGTCAACGGTTGCACTCAATCCATTGAAGGTAAAGAATCTCCTGGCCCAGCTCCAGCTTGTAAAATCCACATGGTTGTAAATACTGTCGGCAACTGTCATGGACCAAGTGGTGTCGTTTTGTTGGGTTTCAAATTTGACAATATGGTTATTGAACTTGGAAGTTGCATAAGCTTCCAGGCTTCCGTTAGCTCGCTCTACCAAGCAAGGGAATTCTCCAAATCGATCTCCATGAGGAAGGGAATATGGCACCTGAGAAGTTCCACAGCTTTGGTTAATATCCGGAATATCCGGAAAGACCCTTACCAGCCATTGACCACCAGATTTGGTGGCATGTATCAACTGAAGGTCGTAATTAGAAGCATTGGTGCAGGAAGGAAAAGCTCCGGGATGAAGCCATGCATCAAAAAAGATGATCTGAGGCGTTCCACTACTTCCGATCAAGATATCGGCACCATGTTGAAGCCTGTTCGAAGCAACCATAGGTGCATTGGGACCATATTGGCCCCAGCCATCTGTCAAATCTCCCGGGATTTGTTCCACTACCCAATTGTTAACCCCTATTCGGTAAGCATAACGGTACTGAGCAACTCCATTGCTGTTTTCCATGAACACCACGTGTGGTGTTCCGCTTGCGTCCAGAACCATTTCATTGACATATCCATTGGAATGGGTAACCTCAATATATTCCTTTTGCCAGAATCCCTGGGCGTCCCGGAAGGTATAAATGACCTTGTCTTCAACCGCATGCCAATATGTAATGTGAATGCTCCCATCGTTGCCGATCTCCATGTCCGGACGAGAACCGGATTCACGGAGCTCATCCAAAATATTGGTGTAATTCCAGGCGAGAAATTGGCTGGGAAGCGCCTGATGGATTAAAATCCAACATGCTAGCAAGATGACAAGTCGTATTTGCTTCAATTCAAAAACCTTCCGCATATATCATTCAGGTATGGAGAACTAAGGTAGTGAAATTTCGTTCACCTCGAACTTTCAGGGCTTATCAATAGCCCATTAGGCTGTTTTGAAGTCTTTTATTTGCAGCTGAATACCCGTTTTACCTCTCCAGGTGTGAGTTTTCACCTGATAAGCGAGGTTTATCTTCAGGCTACCTACTTCCTCCCATCGCCTTGCCAGGTTAAACCCAATCGCTTCAAAAGCAACCCCTGATTGGCGTACACTCAACTTGACATGCTCATCTTTGAGAACACGGACATTGATGACCTCTACTCCATCAGCCAGAAAAACCATTTCGTCGTTTCCGGGACCGAAAGGTGCCAGTAGTTTTAACAAAGCCACGAACTTATTCGTAATCTCGTGGAAATTCAGACGGTGAGAAATCTCAAGTTCGGGCGTCAGTTGAGTTGGTGAGATCTTGGAGGCAACCTCTTTTTCAAAGGCCTGGGCGAAAGGTTCTAGATCTGCTTCCCGGAGGGTCATACCTGCTGCATATTTATGACCGCCAAATTGCAGCAGGTGGTGTCGGCAAGCAAACAAAGATTGGTACAGGTCAAACCCGGGAATACTCCTTGCAGATCCCACCCATTTTCCCTCGGAACGGGTCAACAAAACCGTGGGACGGTGATAAGATTCAATGAGACGTGAAGCCACAATCCCAATTACACCTTTGTGCCAGTGCGCTTGGTAGAGAACCGTACTCTTCCGTTCATTTCTATTTGGATCGGTCCGGATCAAAGCCAAAGCTTCGTTGGTGATTTCCTTGTCCAATTTGCGACGTTCTTCATTGTAACCATGGAGGGCCAGGGCAAAGGCTTCTTTTTCTTTTGGATTACCGAGTAGCAAGCGCACTGCAGCCTGTCCACTTCTCAGACGGCCGGCACTGTTGATCCGGGGACCAAGAAAAAACACGAGATCAGAGATGGTCCAGCAGCGTTCATTAGGTGATAGGGCCATCAGGGCAGCAATTCCCGGTAACGGGGCAGACCTGATTTTCTCTAGGCCATATGCCGCAATAATTCTGTTTTCGTCCACAATGGGAACAATATCGCAGGCAATACTAAGGGTTACCAAATCGCAATACTGTGCAAACGGATCATAATCCGGCCAGGGAGCCTGATCGGGAAAAACTTGTGTGAATATTTCATTCAATGCTTGCACGAGTTTGAGGGTGAGGCCACAAGCACTCAGTACTTGACAAGGATAGTCGCAGCCATTTTGTAAGGGGTTGATCATAGCCTCACAATCAGGCAATTCATCTCCCGGTTGATGATGATCAACAATGATAAAATCAAGCCCGGCGGCTTTACCTTTCGCAACCAAATCAACTGCTTTGGTCCCGCAATCCAATACAATTACTAAGCTGAATCCTTCTTCTTCGGCATATTTGATTCCCTGAAGCGATAGTCCATAACCCTCTTTGTAACGGTCCGGTATATAGTAATCTGCTTCGATCCCCCAATCTTTGAGGAAAAGTTTTAAGAGAGCCACAGAAGTAGTCCCATCTACGTCATAATCACCGTAAATAAGTATCTTTTTCTCTTGTTCAATCGCTTTAATGATACAGACGATGGCGCGGTCCATATCTTTCAAGTCCCAAGAATTATATAACCTTTCCTTTTCGGGCCGCAAAAAAGCTTTTACTTTCTCGAAAGTATCAAAGCCCCTCTGAACCAAAATATTAGCTAGAGGCAAAGGGAACGCCGACTGTCCCGATAGTTGGTGAGCAAGGGCTTTAACTTTGTCATTAGGAGGAATTTGCCGATCAATCCATCTCATCTTTTCCATCCCTGCGCATTTTCTGTGAGGAACAAATATAGGTTAGATTGTTGGAAAATAGGACGGTGACGAGGAGAATACGAAGCATACAAGACAAGGCTAATGTTATATGAATCAATCCTAGTCGAATTGAAAACAAAAGGTTTGCTATTTTTGGGGATACAACACCGTAATCCGGATTGAAGATGACAGGGACGAACTTCAGGTATGCATTGATGGCAGCTATTCTTGTAACAGTGGGAATGGTGGCTGGTTTTCGGCTAAATGATACCGTTCCGGGTGATAACAAGCGTGTCAGAATGAGTACTGGATTTTCTAAGATCCAGGAAGCGATCTCTTTTGTAGAGCGCAATTATGTGAAAGAGCCGAATACTGAAAAGATGGTTGATGATGCCATTAAGGGAATACTGGAAGGCCTGGATCCCCACTCTTTTTATATTTCTTCTGAGGAAATGGCCATCATAGAAGCACAAATGCAGGGAAGTTTCGAGGGAATTGGTATCGAATTCAACATTCTCGAAGATACCTTGTACGTAGTAGCCGCTCTGTCCGGTGGTCCGAGTGAAAAGGTCGGGATCCAGGCAGGAGACCGGATTATAAAAATTGAAGACAAGGACATCATCGGCATTACCAATTCGGAGGTGATCGAAAAACTACGAGGAAAGAAAGGAACTGAAGTCAAATTGACCGTCGTACGCCACGGGGTAAAAAGCACCCTTCCATTTACCGTAGTTAGAGATAAGATCCCTCTTCACAGTGTGGATTTCTCCTATATGATGAATGAGGAGACTGGATATCTGAAAATTAGCCGCTTCGCTCAGACCACGCATGATGAATTCAGGGACCACACTGAAAAACTGCTTGACAAAGGCATGAAAAATATGGTATTGGATCTTCGTGGAAACCCTGGTGGATATATGCAGATGGCGGAAAAGATCGCGGATGAATTCCTGGGCAAAGGTAAAATGGTTGTCTACACCGATGGAAGGACAAAAGAGAGCAAGTCCAGCTATAAAGCGACGTCCTATCTCAACCTCTTCGAAGAGGGCGCTTTGGTAGTATTGCTTGACTTCGGATCCGCCTCTGCAAGTGAGATCGTGGCGGGAGCTATCCAGGATTGGGACCGAGGGTTGATCGTTGGGGTCCGTTCTTTTGGAAAAGGAATGGTCCAGAACCAGAAAGAATTTGCTGACGGTTCGGCGATGCGCCTTGTTACCTCTCAATATTACACACCTAGCGGACGCTGCATCCAGAAGCCATTTGATATGTCTTCGGAGAAGTATCAAGAGGAAATCTTTAAGCGTTTTGAATCAGGTGAGATTTACGATCAATCCAAGATCGACTTGCCCGACTCCTTCGTATTCAGAACCAATGCGGGCCGCACTGTATATGGTGGCGGTGGTATACTTCCCGATGTTTTTGTTTCTCGTGACACTACCACCGACTCCCAGTACTTATCCGCATTGATCTCATTGGGACTATTCCGCCAATACTCTTATGACTTCCTCGATCGCTACCCTGGGTTGGGTGATAAATATGGAACTGCTGAAAAGTTTGTCCGGGAATTTGACCTGAACGATGAGATGGTCAAGGAGTTTACCGATTTTGCAGCCCAAAAGGGGATCCAGTTTGAAAAAGAAGGTTACGAAGTGTCGCAGAGAGACATCGAGATCTACATCAAATCCTTTATCGGGCGCAGGTATTTCCAGGACGATGCCTTCTACCCTATATATCACAATGCAGACAACGTATTACAGTGCGCCCTTGTCCTGATACCAGAGGCCAAGCAGATGATGAACAAAGAGAAATGATTCATTTTGAAAGACCAGGTAAAACTACTTGACCAAAATGGGATTATCACCCCAACAGCTTGAGAACATAATGTTTGTGGACATTGAAACGGTGTCCATTGTGGAGCACTATACTGAATTACCGGAACGCTTTCAGAGCCTTTGGGATAAAAAATCAGGTATACTGAGCCGGAGGTCTGGAGAGGAGAAGAGTCCAGAAGAATGGTTTTCAGATCAGGCGGCCATATCGGCGGAGTTTGGCAAAGTGGTCTGTGTTTCCGCAGGGTATATCAAATATAAAGATGGCCGACCTACCCTTCGGACTAAGTCTTATTTTGGGGAAAATGAGCTACAGCTTCTCAAGGACTTTGGGAATGCCGTAAACCAGTTCATGGCTCGGCCCGATCGTCATTTGTGTGCCCACAATGGCAAGGAATTTGACTTTCCTTACCTTGGCCGACGTTTTCTGATCAATGGTCTTCCTCTACCCCACATCATTGCTGACATGCAAAACAAGAAACCTTGGGAAATCAGAGTATTAGATACCATGCAGCTCTGGAAATTTGGCGATTACAGAAGTTTTGCCAGCCTGGATCTGCTTACCGCTTGCTTGGGAGTACCCAGTTCCAAAGATGATATTGATGGCAGTGAAGTAGGAATTGTATATTACGAAGAAAAAGATGTAGCTCGGATCAAACGTTACTGTGAAAAGGATGTTCTCGCTACAGCTCAGGTGATGCTACGGTTTTCCAGGCAGCCTCTTATCGCGGAAGAGGATTTTCATTCCTTGACCTGATCTCATAAGTCTCCGGTCAAATTACTACCTTTAAGTATGCAAATTAAATGGATCGCCTTCCTGGCACTGCTTATTTTGAACTTACAGAGTACGGGACAGTCCACTGGTCAGAAACCAATGCGGTTGGGAGTGGGCCTTGTGGGCGCTGCTTACAAGGGGGATCTGACTACTAACGGAGATGCCCTTCACCGATTTTATCCCGGTTATAATTTTACACTTCAATTTGCTTCTGAGAAACTGATCAGCCCACAACTAAATGCTGGATTTGGTCGCTTTGTTACCCAGGATCGTGATATCTCTGCCGTGGATGGCATTCAGCCAAACACATTTGTCGACACCCGTTTTTTCCATGTAGACTTCCGTCTCAAGGCCAGGTTCTTGCGTGGAATCGCTTTTCACCCATACCTGAGCGCAGGAATTGGTTTCTTCGGCTATACCCCATACGATATTGCTGGCAACAATCTGCTGGACAACCTATCCACACGCAATGAGGGAGAAACCTACGGCTCCATCGCTGCTTCTTTTCCTTTGAGCATGGGCTTTGAAGTAGAAATGTCCTCCCTCGTCATGATAGGAATGGAGTATACCTTTCGTTCCACTACTTCGGATTACCTCGACAACATCTCACAGCTAGGATCCCAGGACGGGAATGATATGCTTAACATTTTGACCCTGAGCATATTTTTTACTTTTGATCCCAACCGTACCGGAGAGAGTATATCGGAAAGAAGGTTTTGAATTTATTCGTAGGAATCGATCGTGACCCTGGAACTGATCTCTATTGGTGCTTTCATCCGACCCGCCTCGATCTCACCTGTTATATCTTGATCGAGATCTGCTTTGAGAACCATTCCGGTCAAACGATCTACTTCCATGATCCCCCCTTGAGTACCCTCCATTTTAATGGAGTCCTGTTCTGATTCTGCTCTAGATTTTTTTACTGAGATATCACTGTCTATATTGAGGTACACCGTAGTGGCATCAATCCCTTCTACCTTGTAGGTAGTGGCCATTTTCAATGGAAATTCACCAGAAAGGTCACTTTCTACTCCCCAAGTATCTCCCACTCCAACTTGGACCTCGGGGAAAATGGTCATCATCCCCTGAATGGTTTTTCCAAGATTGTCTCCTTGGTACTGAGGAGGAATGTCATTTCCGACGGATCCATACAATTCCTCTGTACCAGTTACATTCAGGATCTCCCCTTGTTTACTCATAACGATATTGAAAGATCTACCAATCATTCCAGCCATACCATCTGCCATAGCGGTAGCCATTGGATTCCCTTCGGCAGGTTCTCCACTTTCCGAATCATAATCTACCAGAGTTCCAATGATTGGAGATTCTATTTTGTACTTGATCCTGTTAAAGGTCACCTTCATTTCGGTGCCTTCGTCTTTTGGTCCGATCACATCGTACTGCACATAAAAATCCATTTCCTGGTGGGCATCATTGCTCATACCCATGATCTTGGTCTTGATATCCTGCTCTGTGGACATGACAAGTTTGAAGGTTTGCCCAGCCTGAACATCCAGAGCCAAGGTAACTTTTTCACTAGACCCGGTGCCCGTGATGCCTGATTGGGAGCACCCGGTGACCAGAAAGGTCAACATTGTTACGAAGATGGCTAGGATCAGTCTATATTTTTTCATGAAACCGTTTTTGGTTTTTGTACGGTTCAAAAGTACACTACTGGTAGAGCATTGACAAGAGGTGTATGAAAAGGGGTTTTTCCATCCGGATACAAATCCTAATTTCGCAGACATGAAGGTGAAAGGGAACCTGTCCAAAATGCGTACGAACTTGGCCGATCCGATTGAATATCACCTCCACCTTGGAGGACAATCTGTCGCTATGAATAAACTCCTTGGTCAACGGATTAAGATACACTACCATGGCCACATTAACTGTATCGCCTGCGGTGAGAAGATTACAAAGGCCTTTGGGCAAGGATTCTGTTATAATGACTTTATGAATTCTCCCATGAATTCTGAATGCATCATCCGGCCTGTGCTTTGCCAAGCGCATGAAGGAATCGGACGCGATCCGGAGTGGGAGGAGAAATACCATAATCAGCCTCATCTGGTTTACCTGGCTTTGACCAGTGAGGTCAAGGTGGGTGTGACCCGGATCGATCAAGTACCAACTCGTTGGATCGATCAGGGAGCCTGGAAGGCGATCAGGTTCGCAGAGGTTCCCTACCGGGCTTTGGCAGGGGAGATTGAAATTTTCCTGAAGGAATTCATTTCGGATAAGACCCATTGGCAGCGGATGCTTAGAGACATCAGAGATGAAGAGGAAGACCTAATTCAGGTAAAAGATGAACTGCTGGATGAGTTGGGGGAAGACTTAGGTCAGTACTACGCCAAATCTGATTTTGTAACCGAATTGACCTATCCTGTACTAGAATACCCGGAGAAAGTATCAAGCATGAATTTAGACAAAACCCCGGATATCGAAGGAGAGTTGCGTGGGATCAGGGGGCAGTATCTCATCCTCGACGGTGGGAGGGTGATTAACGTACGTAAATTCAGTGGGTACTATATTGACTTGGAGGTGGTCACCGAAGCCGGATCAGATCAAAATGAAGAACTGACCCTGTTCTAAAAGTGATAAATGAGGAAAAAGCGACAAACAAAAGAACTCATTCCCGGCTTTTGATCTGTGGGTAGATTTGGCGGAGGCCATCTTCCAGGCTCGTATCGGGTTTATAACCAGTTATCCGCATTAATTTCTCCGAAGAACCATACCTCTGAGGCACTTCGTAATCTATACGGGCTTGCGGCGCTGGAATGTATTGAATATTCCCAGTCCCTCCTGTGATCTTCAAGATCATTTCTGCAACGTCTCTGATATAAATTTCATCCTCCTTGGCAACATTTTATATTTCCCAACCTTTTATATGATCCATGAGCCGAATTATGGATTCCACCGCATCGTCAACGAAAGTAAAGTCTCTTGTTTGTTTGCCATCTCCATAGACGGTGATGGGTATATTGTTCATGGCCATTTCAAAAAAGCGGGGAATAACCATTCTGTTGTCCTGGTTGGCACCATAAATATTGAAAAAACGAATGCAAACAGATTCAATACCTGTATTTTGCAGTGCGGACTGGAGATATACCTCATTGAACCGTTTTGCCACAGCGTAGCTGGTATCCGGTGCAACAGCAACGTCTTCTGTAACCCCTCCTTCTTTAGAACCCTGGATATACACCCCACTGGTAGAAGCGTAAATTATCTTTTTGTGGCCCAGTTCCTGAATGACATCCATCACATTCTTAAAACCGAGAACCTCCACCTCCATCGTTCTCATGGGATGGTCTGCAACCACATCTACTCCAAGTACGGCAGCCAGGTGGATTACAATATCGCTTTCCGCAGCGGCAATACGAACATCCTCAATATTGAGGACATCTCCTTTGACAAAACGGATCTGGGACATTATTTCGGGATCTATCTTGTTCCCATGGATGAGATTGTCGATGACGGAAACTCCGAAACCATCTTTGACCAACCGTTTGACTAGGTTGCTTCCAATGAACCCTGCACCCCCAGTAACCAATATATTTTTAGTCATCTTACAGAAATAAACAAGTCTATCACTCCCAATAGCAGCGATGTTAAACATACTGCCGGATGCATGCAAACGAAAAATCTAAAAATAACCACAAGTTAACGGCTTTCAGGCCAATTTCTTATCTTTACCCGTCAGATGCTACATTATGGAATTCCCTTCTAAAGTAATAGAGAATGGTGTCAATGAATTGTCGAGTCTTCCCGGTGTAGGGAAGAAGACAGCATTGCGCTTGGCGTTGCATATCTTGAAAGGGACAGAAGGAGATGCAGAAACCCTTGGGAAGGCCATTATATCTCTGCGAAGGGACATTGTGTATTGCCGTATTTGTGGAAATATCTCGGACCATGATACGTGTAAGATCTGCACCAGCCACCGCCGTGACCAAGGTGTTGTCTGCGTGGTAGAGGATTGCAAAGATGTCATCGCAATTGAGAATACCGGCCAGTATACCGGCACTTACCATGTTCTCAACGGTGTCATCCACCCAATGCAAGGGGTTGGCCCCTCGGAACTGAACATCAATACGCTGATGGAGCGGGTTAAAGAAGAAAACATCAAAGAGATCATCTTTGCCTTGCCTACCAGTATGGAAGGAGATATGACCGCCTTTTACATTTCAAAACGGCTTAAAGTTCACAACCTCCGCATTTCGAGTATTGCCAGAGGAGTGCCAGTAGGTTCTGACCTGGAATTCACCGACGAAATTACCTTGGCTCGCTCCTTGATGAACCGTACTGACTTTGCCCCAACTACCAACAACGGTTTGTGAAAAAACTTTCTGTAATCATTGTCAACTATAATGTTCGGCACTTTTTGGAGCAATGCCTCCTTAGTGTTCGCGAGGCAGTTGCTGAAATTGACGCTGAGATCTATGTAGTGGACAACAATTCTGTTGATGGCAGCCAAGCAATGGTCAAGGAAAATTTTCCCGAGGTTAACCTGATTGAAAGCCAGAAGAATCTGGGGTTTTCAAAGGGAAACAACCTCGCTATTCGCCAGGCTGAGGGTGAATATATACTCTTGTTAAATCCTGATACGGTGGTTGAAGAGAGTACTTTCAAGAAGTGTATCGACTTTATGGATGCGCGGCCGAAGGCTGGAGCTCTGGGAGTCAAAATGCTGGACGGAGAAGGACGTTTTTTACCTGAATCCAAACGGGCCCTTCCTACGCCTTGGGTCTCTTTTTATAAAATATTTGGCCTTTCTCGTTTCTTTCCCAAAAGCAAAAAGTTTGGGAAATACCATCTTGGTTACCTCAACAAAGACGAAAACCATGAAGTAGATGTTCTTTCGGGTGCATTTATGATGATCCGCAAAGAATGCCTTGACAAAATCGGACTTCTGGACGAGGCATTCTTCATGTACGGGGAAGACATCGACCTTTCTTACCGACTCACTCAGGAGGGATATAAAAACTACTATTTCTCCGATACCAAGATCATTCACTACAAAGGGGAAAGTACAAAGAAGGGAAGTCTCAACTACGTCAAGGTTTTCTACAATGCGATGATCGTTTTCGCCCGAAAGCATTTCTCTCGTAACAGGCAAAACATTTTCATTTTCCTGATCCACCTAGCCATCTACTTCAGGGCATTCCTTGCGGTTGGCAGCCGGGTGATCCGGCGAATTTCCTTTCCCCTTATCGAAGCATTGATGCTTTACGGGGCCATTCTTGGAATCAAAGAATACTGGGAATACATTCACAAGCTTCAAAAGAATGGGCGGCCCTATCCTGAAGAATTTGATTACTTGGCTGCTCCGATATATACCCTTGTCTTTATTTCCTTTCTGTGGATCGCGGGTGGATATAAGAAGCCCTTCCGGGTTAAACCCATCCAAACTGCAGCTTTATCTGGCTTTGTGGCCATTGCCACTGTGAGCTACATTTTTCCTGAGATCAATTTTTCCCGCATGATCGTAGGTTTGTCGTCAGTTGCATTGGCTGGGATCGCACTGATCAACCGAAACATTGTGAATTACTGGAATACGGGAAGTTTCTTCTTTACAGAGGAGAACAAAAGACGGGTTGTAGTAGTGGGTATGGACGAAGAGGTGGAGCGGATCAAAAAACTGATCCGTAGTGAGTTAATCTATCCAGTCGTGATTGAGGGGTCGGTAAGTTTGGATAAAATGGAGTCCACCACACTTACTGACTGGCTGGGGACTGTATCCCAATTGGATGAGATTGTTAAGATCTATAAGGTGGATGAGGTGATATTCGCTAACCAAAGCATGAGCACTGAACAGATCATTTCCATCATGTCGAGTATCCAGCGAACCAATCTCAGTTACAAGATCGTTCCTCCGGGAGCAGATTACCTGATTGGTCCCAATGTGATCCATGCTTCTAGAGATGGTCATTCAATTTTCTACTCTCTTGATCTCCGGGAGGTGAAGTTTCGCAAGCGTTTGTTTGATGTTTTCGGAAGCCTGGCATTACTATTCCTATTTCCTATTCTCTTCGTCATATATCCAAATCCTCTACTGGCTTTTCGTAACTTATGGCGGGTCATTTTAGGAAAATACCACTTGGTAGGCTATATTGAAGACAATCCTCCCGGCTTGCCAGAGTTGAAAAAAGGAGTTTTAAATATGCTCCACCGAGCAGGTGATGTGCCGGAATCGCTGACACATTTTCTGTGGTTAGATCGGTACTATGCCCGTTCTTACAGCCCTGAACTTGACTGGGAGATATTACTCAAAGGAATTCGCAACTTAGGCAGGTGATGAAGCAGGCCCACCTCACCAGAACATTGTTCAGTAAATGGGGGAGAGGATTTCTCCTTCTTCTATTGCTTGGCATTGTCCTTCCCTGTAAAGCTCAGTGGTTAGAACCTGATCGGATCCAATTTGGTGCTTCCGGAGGCTTTGGAGGGGTCCATGCCTGGGGGAAACCCTCCTTTGATGTGATCTGGAACCGCCTCACCGCCAGGGTTTCTCCGGGGCTGTATTACATGGGAGGTGGATTAACCTATCAGCTTGCCTTTTTCCGACCAAAATCTCGTAAAGACAGAATTATCATTCTCTCTGGTTACTATATGAATGATTGGTTACTCGCCAACCGTCGCCGCAATGAATTCCGCAAGAACCAGCACATCTATATGATCATGCCAGGGATCCATGTCAACCTCAACCATCGGGGAACGATCTATTTCGAAGTTTCTGGTGGCCCTCTCTATATGCACGAGCGTATGTACAGCACAGATATGTCTGTAAGTTCTGTTCGGGACTTCTGGGCTCCAATGGGTGAGGTCCGAATAGGTGGCATCTTTCTGAGCCGAAAGGAGCATGTACAACAGTTCCCACATTATTGGAAGAAGAAGAAAGCCAAGAAGATCATGAAGAGAGCCCTCGAATATTAAAAATGATCAACTTCCGCCGTATTGCCATCTTGGAACCCACTATGGTTTTTCCACGCCCCTTTGCCGCTTTGTCGGAGAAAGAGGTTGTTGCTCATGTGCGTTTGTGGGCAGAAGTGACTTTGAAGAATGGAGCAGATGCCTGGTATTTCCGGTTTCATAACCAATATGAAATTATTCCAGTCATCCAGAAAGCCGTAGCCTCTCTTAACAGCATAGCAAATCTGATCCCATATCCAGCTACAGAATACGCTCGCCAAAGTGATTGGATACACTTTCGGAGGGAGGAGATTGGCATAATTACCCATGGAAAGCCAAAAGGAAGGTCTTGTCATTCTGTAGATGAGCTCATTTCAGCATTCGAGCTGGGTTTTGACTATGTATTTTACGCCCCCATATTTGAAACACGTACCCACCCGGAAGTATTACCTTTAGGTTTGAAAGCATTGGAAAAAGCATGTTCAGCCGTTGCAATCCCTATTTTTGCACTTGGGGGGATCAATGCTGAGAATGAAGCAGACTGCCTGGAGGCAGGAGCTTATGGTATTGCCGGGATTCGAATGTTTATTTCCTGATAAATATCCGGTTGTTAAGGACATCTTGACAAGGAATCGTCCGTATGACAGACCGGGAAATAATTCGTAATTTTACACCCTAAATCCCAATTTACAATTTATGAATATTGCCTTGACCATTGCGGGTTCTGATTCGGGTGGCGGCGCAGGAATTCAGGCTGACTTAAAGACCTTTGAGGCACACGGGGTATTCGGAGCTTCCGTTATCACCGCTATTACCGCACAGAATACGAAAGGTGTTCAGGGTATCTGGCCCGTTCCTGTCGAAATGGTGGATCAACAATTGCAATCCGTACTGGCAGATATCAAGATCCGGTCGGTGAAGACCGGGATGTTACACAATGCGGAAACCATCAAAACAGTTGCGCGCCATCTTCGCCAATTTGACTTTCCTTTGGTAGTAGATCCAGTAATGATTGCAACCTCAGGGGATAGTCTGTTAGAAGAATCAGCCGTGGAAAGCTTAAAAGAGGAATTGCTTCCTCTAGCAAAGGTGATTACCCCCAACCTGGCCGAAGCAGAGGCGTTGTCAGGGATCATGATCAGGAGCCGGGAGGACATGGAATTTGCTGCTCGTATCTTGAAGGAATTTTTTCCTAGTGCCTGGATACTGATCAAAGGAGGGCATTTCAAGGATGACAATATGGCGACGGACCTATTGTTTAGCCGGGAATACTATTGGTTGGAGACCCGGCGCATACGCACCAAGCATACGCACGGAACGGGTTGTACCTTTTCTGCAGCAATTGCTGCCAACCTAGCCCGGAGAAGCGGGGTGTTCTCAGCTGTCAAAGCCTCCAAGAGCTACATATATGGCGCGATCAAACATGCCTGGAAATCAGTAGGTAAGGAGAGAGGTTCCTTACGGCACAATTGGCAAGCAGAAGAAGCCGGAAAGTCTGGCAAAGTAGATATAGATTAAGTGTTGCCTGAATCGACAAATGCCCAACCTATTCCGACTTTTTCAAGATCATCCCAAAATCCGGGGTAAGACTTAACGACGACTTCTGGTGATAAGATCTGTAAATCTTTTACTTTCAATGCCAAAGGTGCAAAGGACATAGCCATGCGGTGATCCTTATAGGTGGAAATCGTTGCCTTCGTCGGATTGAAATTCCCGGACAGTTCCCAGAATGGCCCATGTGTATCTCTTTTTTCCTCGAATGTTATTCCGAACTTTCTCAATTCATTTTGCAAGGCTGCAATCCTGTCGGTCTCTTTGATCTTGAGGCTTTCCAAACCTCTGAATCTCCCATTGATCCCCAAAGCAGACAAAGAAACCAATAAGCCCTGAGCAAGGTCGGGGCAACTAGTGAAATCCCAGTGGACGTGGGTCGGCAAGGGAAGGTCGTCCTTAGTAAGTTTCAATCCATTGTCCAGCCATTCGGTTTCTACCCCGATGTCCGCCATCATTTCTGTCACCACTTTGTCGCCTTGCCATGAATCTCGCCGCAGACCCAGAAGCGTTATTTCTGCTTGTTCAGAAAGTGCAACCATACAAAACCAATAGCTGGCAGCACTCCAGTCTGCTTCTACAAAATAAGTACCAGCGGCATAAGGTTGTCTGGGGACCCTGATCATATCCCTCTCCCAAATAGTATTTACTCCAAAATGAGACATCAGACGCAGAGTCATCTCGATATAGGGCCGTGACCTCACTTCATTCACCAGCCGAATGGACAATCCATCGGTCAGGGTAGGGGCAATCAAGAGCAGAGCGGAAATATATTGGCTGGATACATTTGCTGGAATGTCAATCATACTATCGCCGAATTTTGCATTACGGCCATGGATCATCAAAGGGGGATAACCTTCTCGCCGCATGTAATTGACCTCGGCACCAATTGACCTGAGAGCTTCTACCAACGGACCAATGGGTCTTTCCTGCATTCGGGAAGAGCCAGTCAGGATAAAATCCCGGGGCTGGAATGCGAGGAATGCTGTTAAGAACCGCATCGCAGTCCCGGCATCGCCTACATCCAATTCGTCGGGCATTTCCCGCAATAAATGCTCTAGGATTACAGTGTCCCGGGCTTCCGAAAGATTTTCAACCTCTGCGAAACCGTGACTCAAAGCCCTGATGATCAGAGCACGATTGCTTTCGCTCTTGGAAGAGGGCAGTTGGATACAGCCTTTCAGGTGGGTTTGGGTGGCATGTATACGTATGGTTCCGGACATTTCTAATAGTTCAGAGTTGTGGGAGAATTCAGAGTCTGGGAGAACTCAAAGTTTAGAAAAAGTGGCACTTAGGCTCTCCATGACCTCCTGAACGCTGATCTCTTGGTCTATTTTAAATTTACCTATTCCATTGAGGAGGGTACATAGAATCCGATCTCCTTCATTTTTCTTGTCCTGCATAGCGATTTGGGCAATGGTTAACCTGTCGGTCTGGTGGATGTTGACAGAAGGCGCGATCGGGCAAATGTAGGATGAAATACTGTCCCACTCCTTTGCCGTCAACAGTCCGTGCTGCCAGGAGATCCAGGATTCACAAAGCATTCCCAGCAATACGGCTTCTCCGTGGAGCAGGGTAGTGAACGGGTTTTTCATGTAAAATGATTCCAGGGCATGTCCGACTGTATGGCCGAAGTTGAGTGCTTTACGAGAGCCTTCCTCAAAGGGGTCATCCATCACAATCGCGAGTTTTACCCGAACAGAGTCAGCAATTAGACTGTCCCATTCAATTTCGGAGATATCTGCAGTCTCCGCCAGAAAATGCCAACGAGAACTATCAGCGATCAGGCAATGTTTAAGGACTTCGGCATAGCCAGAGATCAGTTCTCGCCGGGGAAGGGTCTGAAGAAAGGCAGGATAAATGAACACGGCCGCTGGATTCTGAAAATGGCCAATCTGATTCTTAAAGTGGTTAAAATTTACACCTGTCTTTCCGCCAACACTGGCATCCACCATTGACAAGAGGCTGGTGGGGACCTGGATGTGATCAATCCCCCTTTTGTAACACGATGCTGCAAAACCGCCCAGGTCACCGACCAGTCCCCCTCCTACATTGATCAACACCGACTTGCGGTCAGCACCAGCTACAGTGAGGTGTCTCCAAACATGTTCACAGGAAGTGATTGTTTTGTATACTTCTCCACTGGGGACCACAATCGGAGCGATGTGGTCTAATCCCAAGAGAGGAAAACAATGTTCGACAGTATGGTCGTCAGCAAGTACGAATGTCTGGCTGTACCTACGTGATTTAAAAAACTCATTGAGTTGAACGCGGAGACCCTCTCCTAGTCCGAGTACAATTGAGTAAGATCCTGCATTAATTATTTCCATGCAGTACAAAGGACGTGTAAAACAACTTCAAAGTTTAATTCCGTGGACAGCAAAATAGATTAACTATCCCAAAAGGTGCAAACATTCCCGGGACTACAAGGTTAAAGACCTGATCTATCCCATCAGAAATGACAGTTATACTAAAGATCGTTGCCTTTTTATTTCTCATTCCGCTCCTGTCAGTATTAGACGTCTTGGGACAGAATGGAATCATCCGGGGACGGGTTTACAATGCACTTACCAATGAACCTCTGGAGTTCGCTACGGTTTCTCTCCCCGACCTGGGAAGAGGTGCTTATACGGATACCACAGGTAATTTTGAGATCGGAAAGCTACCCCCCGGCCTCTACAACCTGGTGGTTTCCTATACCGGGTTCACCAAGAGGTCGATCCCTGAGTTACAGGTGACCAATTCAAAACCTGTCGTCCTGGATATTGCTATGGAAGGAGGAGGTGCCACCACCGACACGGTTGTTATCGTGGCCTCTCCTTTTAACAAGACTGCGGAAAGCCCAGTATCACTCCGAACGATTGGTGTGAACGAAATCGCCCGGAACCCCGGTGGTAACCGGGACATTTCTAAGGTTATCCAATCGCTGCCAGGTGTAGCCGGCACCGTAGGATTCAGGAATGACATTATTATTCGGGGAGGGTCTCCCAATGAGAACCGATTTTTCCTCGATGGGATCGAAGTTCCGAATATCAACCACTTCAGTACGCAGGGAGCCAGTGGAGGCCCTGTCGGTTTGATCAATGTGAACTTCATCCGGGAAGTGGACTTTTACACTGGCGCTTTCCCAGCTACCAGAGGCAATGCGCTCTCCTCAGTGATGGATATAAAGCAAGTAACTGGCCGCGATGACCGCCTGGGGCTCAATGCCACTATTAGTTCTTCTGACATCGGGGTTACCCTGGAAGGGCCAATAGGACAAAAAACAACTTTTATCGCCTCCGCCCGCAGATCCTATTTACAGCTTCTTTTCAACACCCTTGGGCTTCCTTTTCTGCCTACATATAATGATTTTCAGTTCAAAACTAAGACAAAATTCAACGCTAGGAATGAGCTGACCGTAATAGGCTTAGGGGCGATCGATCAATTTAGACTTAACCTGGATGCAGATTCTACCCAGGAACAACGTTACATTCTGGGTAACCTTCCCGTGTCTACCCAGTGGAACTATGCCACCGGGATCAATTACAAACATTTCTTCGACAGGAGTTTCCTGACCGTGGTAGCTTCCAGGAATATGCTCAACAACAGGAGCTTCAAGTACGAAAACAATGACGAGTCCCTGGCGAGCAACCTCATACTGGATTACAATAGCCAAGAGATCGAGAACAAATTCCGGGTAGAGCACAACCTTATTTTTGGAGAGTATAAGCTGGTCTATGGAGCCGGATACGAATACGTCAAATACAACAACTCCACCTTTCAGCGCATCAGCACTCCGTTTGGGCTCGACACCATTGATTTTCAATCGGCGATCGACTTCCATAAATACAGCGCATTCGGTACCGTCAGCAGAAAATTCCTGGACGATCGTTTGGTCACGAGCTTTGGCTTACGGATGGATGGGAACAGCTTTTCCAGGGAAATGAGCAATCCATTTGAACAGATCTCCCCTCGCCTGTCACTCTCTTACTACCTAACCCCTTCTCTCAGCCTCAACGCCAATACGGGCATTTTTTACCAACTGCCTCCCTATACGGTACTGGGTTACCGGGATAACAATGGGGCCCTGGTCAACCGGGATAACGGGATCAAGTACATTCAGGCTTCTCATGCGGTTGCCGGGATCGAATACAATACTTCATTCAATACCAAGCTTTCTGTGGAAGGCTTTTACAAGCGCTACGAAAATTATCCCCTCCTCCTGCGTGATTCGATCTCGCTGGCAAATCTTGGTGGTGATTTCGGTGTAATCGGCAATGAACCTGCTACATCTACCTCCGGAGGTCGATCCTATGGCGTGGAGATCTTTGCCCAGCAAAAGCTGTTCAAAGGTTTTTTTGGGATCGTGGCCTATACCTTGGTAAGGAGTGAGTTTAACAATGCTGATGATGAGTTTACCCCCACTTCCTGGGACAATCGACACATCATCACTTCCACTCTAGGAAAGAAGTTTGGAAAGACCTGGGAAGTAGGTGCGCGGTGGAGATACTATGGCGGAACTCCTTTCACTCCATTCGATTTGGGGCTGACTTCGCAAATCTCTGTTTGGAATGTGACAGGACGCGGAATCCCGGATTATTCACAGCTCAATACGCAACGTATTCCCGTATCACACAACCTCGATGTGCGAATCGACAAGAAATGGTTCTTTGCTAAATGGAGCCTAAACCTGTACCTGGATGTCCAAAACGTCTATAATTTTCAGTCTGAATTGGCGCCATATATTGATGTTGTACGTGATGAGAATGGTACTCCTGTCGTGGACCCCAGTAATCCGGATTCGTACCTTGTGCAGGAGCTACCCAATGTTACAGGGACTATTCTACCTTCAATCGGGGTTGTCATTGACTTGTAGTCGCTTTCTGTTGATTTCTTTAGGATATCAATGAATATATCCCTCCCGTAATACGAGCGTTATCTACCAAAGCATTAGCGGTTTTTCCGCAGCAATTCCTCAGCCCACCCAAGAAACAGTTTTGCATTTTGTTTAACCAAGGAATGCTCCTCGATCCATTCTCTGTTTTTAACTTGAAATTTTGCTTTGAGTTGGGTCTTGTTCTTTAAGATCGTAGTGAGATCTTTAGCGAGTTGTGTTGGCGTAAACGGAGAGGTGACCCAGCCATTTTCACCATGCTGAATAAGTTCCAGGTTTCCGGGAATTGGGTTGACAACAGGAATCGCACCGGTATACCTTCCCTCGGCAAGAGATGCTGAATAGCCATCATAAACAGGTGCAGAGATAAATATGTCCACTAAGTGCCACAATTGAGCAATTTCTTTGCGGTCCATCATTTCATCCACAAAGGTGAAATTGGGGTGCCTTTGAGATAAGTACTGAGCCTTGTCCTTGACTTTTCGAGACACCTCATAGCCAGCTGAAAGCATGATGAAGTGGAAGGGCAGGCCTCTGGGAGGTCTGCCTGAGGAACTTATTTCTGAACCTACTGCAATTGTTTCTTTTTTATTTGCCTCCAGCAGTTGAGCAAAGGCTTCCAGTATTAAGTCTGCCTGGTAAATAGCTTTGGCTCCTCTGGGGCTGAGTATCACAGTGGCACCTTGCTGGATCCCAAACCGGTCCCTGAGCTTCCGGCCCTCGTTCTCATCCGGAACCAAGAGTTCTGGCTCTACACCCCACCTTAATAGCCGGATCTTTTCCTCCGGGATCCCAAACCAATCTCGGACCGCATTTACCAATACCCGATTGTCACCGGTGATGAGATCAGCCTTTCGCAATGTCCGGCTAACTTTTCGACGGAAATATTGGCGCTTAAGCCTCTCCTTCAATTTTACGTGGGGTTGATGACTTCCTTCAATATTGTCCCAGGATCGGGCACCCGGAGAGAGGTTACGAAGTTTCCGGGGAGGATATTCCAGGATATCCGCACCCATGGCGCTGGCGATCAACGGTCGAGCGCCAGCACTAGCTGCCCATACACCAAAAGGAGTAATATTGAGGGCATTTACAAGATCAACTCCTGCAGCGTTGAGTGCAGTACAAAGTTCAGGTCCGGACCTGAGATAACTGAAATAGTTATACTCCTGCTTGAGAGAGGCAGTTGGCACTTGGACGGAGGGCAGTCCCCCATGCTTGTCAGCATCAAAGCTGAAGACTGTTACTTTCGCCCCAGCATCGCAAAGGGCCTTTCCCCATTTTTGTGTGTGAAAATTATTAGGATCATTTAACAGCCCGATATGCATTCCTCCAATTTGGGAAATTCTTCCATTCCAGCAAACGGAGATCCCTGCTTATCGGTACAATAGTTGCTGCTTAGTCCCCTTCAGCTGCACCCAAAACTTTCCCCCAATGGCAAAAGTAGACAGATATGATTACTGTCCTATCAATGGGGGCAGTTCAATATTCACAGCCCTAATGGGACCGTGCAGTTTTGCAGACACCGAAAATGAGTTTGCCCTGTCAACTTGGGTTAGTATTTGCAACATCGGGCCCAGGCCTCCATAGAAGTAGACAGCCAGGATAGGGTTTTTTAAATCAAAACTGATTTTTCCCAGATTGCCAACAACTTACAAGCCTGGATTCCAATAGCGAATCCGAAAGGAGGTTTCAGTCGTTGCAAAACTTTTTCAATTTATATCCTGCCTCGTTAGAACCTAGATCAACGGCACGTTTCCAGTGATTACAAGCAACCCTAAATTGATCGTTTTGATAAGTGGCATCGCCAAAACCCAACCAAGCTTCCCCGATGAAAGGATTCTTGTTGATGGCAAACTGGAAGTCCTGAATCGCTCTAGCTGTGTATTCCAACTGAATCCTTAGAAATCCACGTTGGATGTAGAGACCTACATTTTCTTTGTCCAGTAAGATAGCTTTGGAATAATCGGAATGTGCAGCTTTTGTCTTTTCCATCTTCATCAGTAATTCTGCCCTAGAAATATAAAAATCGGCATCAGTGGGATCCTTCTGGATCGCTTTGGAGTAGAATTTTTTTGCAGATTTTAGTATTCCCATCAATTCCTGTGTCTTTCCTCTCTTGTACCAAGCCTGGGAATTTTTTTTATTTTTTTTAAGGGCTTTAGCATAATTAAAATCGGCTTCGATGTATTGCTCTTGGGCAAAGTAGGCCTCTCCCAGGTAGAAATAGAGCATCTTGAGTTCCGAATTATATTTCAGGGCAGAATCGGCCATTTCGACGGCCTCTAAGTAATCTCCCAATTTGAGGTATGCGAGAGAAGAGTAAGCATAAGGAATAGCGTAGTAAGGTTCCAGCTCTCTGGCTCGAGCAAGGAGGGCTAGGGCAGCAGGGTAATTACCAAGATCAATCAAAAGACGTCCTTTGCCAATGATGGCCAGAGTAAAATCAGGATTTAGGCGAATGGCTTCGTTGTAGCTGTCCAGTGACTCATCCAGTTTGACCAATGTGTAATTCTCTTTAGCCAGTCCATACCAGGCTTGCCAACACAGAGAGTCCATGTCCAGTGCTTTCTTAAAATCATCGATAGCTCCACGGCGGTCCCCGTAGAAAGACCGTATTCGACCCTGTAATTCCCGGAACAGAACTTCCTCCGGATTGCACCGGGTCGCCTGCTTGATATCTATCATTGCTTTGTTATATTTCCTCAGACAAAGGTAGGCCAAGCTCCGGCCGTAATAGGCATCGCCATAATCGCTTTCAAGTTTGATGGCTTGGTCGAAATCATCGATGGAGCGTTCACATGCATTGCATTTGTATTTGGCAGCACCAAGTAGAAAATAATCTTTTGCACTCAATAACTCTTCAGGTGAAGATTGTGAGTAAAGGCAAATTGAGTGAGCCAATACTAACAACATGTATAAAAAAAGCGATCGGAGACACATCTTTCGTTAGTCTGGAGCTTTCTATTGCTCAACACTCTGGACAATTTACGCAGCTCTTATCCCGAATTCCAATAAGTTTTGATAATTGGGGGTAATTTAACACAAACTCAGGGTCGATATCTAAATTGAAATAATTCGATTCACCCAAAAGCGGTTGAACAGCGCGGTTTTGAAATTGGCTATGGAGATTGGTCCAGATTGGCCGGGTTTGCGTTTTCTGAAGATATGGACTTTGGCAATGTTTATTGCTGTGAGGCTGGCATTGAAATGAAAGTCGAGTGCTTTTTTGTCTCGGGACTGGCAATCCTGCAACCAGGTATTTGACCCGCTTGCGCAACTGCCTTTTGCATGTCTGCACCTGTTAGAGATAATGATCGATCCGGGAAAGGTTGGGTGTAGTGGCAAGGATCTGGCGCACCGACAG